>JBFGHF010000576.1:0-3365 GCA_041578355.1 Acidobacteriota bacterium | reverse complement strand
TGGCCGCGCTTTTCCGAGTTCGGAAAGCTGGCCACCCACGTCCGCTTCGTGGATCGAAAGAGCCGCAAGCTGGCGCGCGCGGTGTTCCACGGGATGGTGGTCCACGGACCCAAGCTGCAGAACAAACAGGCTTTTCTGTTCCGCCTGGTCGATATTGCCAACGAGCTCTTCGCCATGGCGGCTTCGGCCAGCCGGGCTCACGCCATGCGCAAAACGGGTGACAGCGAAGCGGCCAATGCCGTACAGATGGCCGACCTCTTTTGCCGCAGCGCCCGCCGTCGCATCAATCGGCTCTTCCGGGACCTGTGGCGTAACGACGACGCCCGCAAATACCGGGTGGCCCTCAAGGTCCTCGAGGGGCAGGAATGGAGCGACCGCGGGGTCCCCTCGCTCGAAGCCACGATTGCGGCCGCTCGCGCAACCGAGACCGAGGCCCCGCCGCAACCGGCCGGCGAAGAAGTCGGAGTCACGGCATGAGAGCGGCAGCCACGGCAACCAGCATTCGCAGTCAGTGGGATCAACTCAAGGATCAGCCGGGCGGCAAGGAGATTTTCAGCCAGGCCATCGGTCGGATGGCGCCCTACTCCGGCACGATTTCGCCGCTGGTGATCGACCTGAGCGAGGGATTCTGCCGCATCCAGATGGAGGATCGGCCCGAGGTCCAGAATCACCTCAATTCGATCCACGCCATCGCCTTGGTCAATCTGGCCGAGATGACGAGTGGATTGGCCATGCTCTACAGCGCCCCCAAGGACGCGCGGTCGATCATCACCGGGCTCTCGATCGAATACTCCAAGAAGGCCCGCGGGCGCATCACATCGGAGTGCCGCTGCCAGGCGCCCAAGACCAACCAGCGCCGCGAATACGATTTCGACGTCGTGCTGCGGGACGAACAGGCGGATGAAGTGGCGCGAGCCCGGGTACGCTGGCTGATCGGACCCGTCTAGCGTTTCCTCGGTCCGACCCGGCTCGGAATTCTTTCGTGGCTGCGGACGCCGACGATTTTGCAGCTTTGTTCGCCGGATTGGAGCTCCGGTGCAGTCCGCTGGATCCGGACCGGCACCGATTCGGGCAACGGGCCCTCACCGATGCAGCTTCCCGAAAGGGTGGCGAATTCGACTTCGGCTACCGAGACCGAACCTCTGCAACTCAAAGAACCGAGAACGAGAAATGTCCGACAAAGCGCGAAACGGTCGTCGCCCCGTGTTCTGGGTGGCGGGGTGTCGAACCCCTTTTCTGAGGGCGGGAACCGGATTCAAGGAGCTCAGCTCCTACGATTTGGCCCGCCACGCCATCCAGGGTCTGCTCAAAAAAAGCGGTCTGTCACCCTCCGCGATCGAGCGAGTCGCGATGGGGACGGTGATTTCCAGTCTGAGAACCAGCAACGTGGCCCGCGAGGCGGCCCTGGCCGCCGGAATCCCCGTCAGCGCCCCCGCCCATACCGTGGCCCAAGCTTGCATATCCGCCAATCAAGCCATCACCAGTGCGGCCGATCAGATCGCCTTCGGCAACGTCGAGACGGCCTTGGCGGGCGGGACCGAAAGCATGTCCGACATCCCCATCACATATCGCAAACGATTTCGCCGTAAGTTGCTCGAATCGCAGCGATACCGCTCCGCGTGGGACTACCTGAACTTTCTCAAGGGGCTGGGCCCCAGCGACTTCCTCCCCGAAGTTCCCTCGATTTCCGAGTTTTCCACCGGTCGCACCATGGGAGAGGACTGCGAGCGCTTGGCGGCCCGCTACGGCGCCTCGCGCTCCGAGCAGGACGCCTACGCGGTGCGATCTCATCATCTGGCGGCCAAAGCCGCCGAGGAAGGACTGCTGGACGACGAGATAGAGAACGTGGCCGTACCGCCCGCTTTTGAGCGCATCGGCAAGGACAACGGCATCCGGGGGGACACCTCCGCAGAGCAATTGGCCAAGCTCAAGGCCGCCTTTGTGAAGCCCTACGGCAGTTTGACGGCAGGAAACTCATCGTTTCTCACCGATGGTGGAGCGGCGGTCCTGCTCATGTCTGAAGAGGCCGCGCGCCATCACGACTTGGAGCCGAAGATAGTCTTGCGCGATTATGTTTACACGGCACAAGATCCCCAGGATGCTCTTCTGCTGGGACCCGCCTACGCGACACCGAAGCTTCTCGACCGAAACGGCCTGACTCTGGACGACATAGACGTCTTCGAGTTCCACGAGGCTTTCGCGGGTCAGATCGTGGCCAACTTGAAGTGTCTCGATTCGGTGCAATTCGCCAAAGAGCACCTGGGCCGCGACGACAAGGTCGGGGAGATTCCGATGGACAAGTTCAACACGCTGGGAGGCTCGCTCTCGCTCGGCCATCCGTTCGGTGCGACGGGGGCTCGCCTGGTCACCACGGCCGCGAATCGGCTGCTGCGGGAGGACGGTGAACTGGCCCTGATCGCGGCCTGCGCAGCGGGCGGCCTGGGGAGCGCGATCCTGCTGCAGAGGGTCTGAAGCGCGTGTCGCTTTCAACCCTGAAGCAAAACCCTGGGTTGCGGCAGCGGGGCGGTAATGGAGCTGACGCCCTGTCGTCAGCGAAACGATACGCAAAAGGGAACGGATGAGAAGAAGGGCGGAGGCTGCGCCTCCGCACTCCAGAGCCGAATCATGAGCTTTACACACGTAGAACGCGACGGGCCGCTGGCCATCGTGTGGCTCGACCAGGAAAACGAGAAGGTCAACAAGCTCTCCGTCGATCTGCTCGACGAGTTCAGAAACCTGCTCGACGAGATGGAAAGGGACGATGCCATTCGGGCGGGCATCCTGATCAGCCGCAAACCCGATACCTTCATCGCCGGCGCCGACATCGAGCGGTTTCTGGATATGACCGAACCGGGGCAGGCGGAAGAGCTGAGCCGGGAGGGCAATCGGCTGCTCTCGCGCATGGCCGATTTCCCCAAGCCGATCGTGGCCGCCATCAACGGCGCCGCGCTGGGAGGCGGGCTGGAGGTGGCCATGGCCTGTCATTACCGGATAGCCACCGACCATCCCAAAACCGTGCTGGGACAACCCGAGGTACAGTTGGGCCTCCTGCCGGGAGGCGGTGGAACTCAACGCTTGCCTCGCTTGGTTGGTCTGCAGCGCGCTTTGCCGCTTTTGCTCACAGGGAAGAACATCTATCCCTATCCGGCTCGAAAAATGGGGCTGATCGACCTGGTCGTTCCCGCTCCGACCCTGCTCGAGTCGGCCCGTGGGGTGGCGACTCGATTGGCGGACCGCAGCCTGAAGCGTCGGCCTCGCAGCCGCGGATTGCTCGACCGCCTGCTGGAAGGCAATCCTCTGGGCCGCGCCGTGGTTTTTCGACAGGCCCGAAAAACCGTCCTCAAGCGGACCCTGGGGAACTACCC
>JBFGHF010000575.1:0-3373 GCA_041578355.1 Acidobacteriota bacterium | reverse complement strand
TGGATCAGCGCTTCGTCGCCGGCGTCGGGAATATTTACGCGGATGAAGCGCTTTTCGAGGCACGCATCCGGCCCAGCCGGCGGGTTCACGGGTTGCGCCGATACGAGAAGGAACGGCTCTTCGCCAGCGTACGCAACGTTCTCGAAAGGGGACTCGACTTCGGGGGAACTTCCCTGCGCGACTATGTCAACAGTGACGGTGAGCTGGGGAGCAACCAGGAAGAGCTGCGCGTCTACGGCCGGGCCGGGCTCCCTTGTCTCGTCTGCGGAAATGCGATCTCCAAGACCGTGATCAGCCAGCGTGGGACCCATTTCTGTGCCCACTGCCAGCCGTCGCGTCCCTGGAAGGGGCCCTGAGCGAGCCGATTTTTTCCGATTCCGACCCACGGCCGATCGACGATTCAACCGCTCTTAGAGGTGTGAAAACGAGTGCTCTTCGGCAGGCGCCCTCGTTGTCCGGCGTTTGACAGCGTCAGACCTCGCTGATAGAGGTCCAGGCATGCCTCGGCGGCTTTGGCTCTATTTTGCAATCCTGCTCGCCCTCTACGGATTCCTGGTGGTCGCCATGGCCAGGAATCCGGCGCGAAGTCAGTTCGCCATGAGCGATTTCGCGATTTTCTACGGTTCCGCCCAGCAGTATCGGGAAGGCGGCAGTCTCTACCGGCGCGTCGATGTCGAGCGCTTCATCGAGTGGCCTGCCGAATGGGGACCCCAGCCCGATTTTCTGACCAACCTGAATCCGCCTTTCTTCACGCTACTGGTTTTGCCTTTCACGCTGCTTGGTTTCGCGCCGGCCTTCCTCTTGTGGTCGGCGCTTTCGCTGGCCTCCGGTTTGGCTGCCATGACCCTGCTGGAAAGGGAATCGAGAAGCGGACCCGCCTCGGAGGTGCGGAGGGTCGGGTTCCTGATCTTGCTGCTGGCCTATTTCCCGGTCTGGGCGACGGTGCAATTCGGACAGGTGGGCCTCTTTCTTCTGCTGCTGGCGGTGTTGGCTTGGCAGGCCGCACGCCGCGGCGGCGATGCCAGGGCCGGTCTTCTGTTGGGGTTGGCCTTGGCCTCGAAACCTTTCTTCGGCCTCTTCTTTCTTTTCTTTCTGGTTCTCCGACGCTTGCGCCTGCTGATTTGGATGACGGTGGTCCTGCTCTTTTGTACGGCTCTGGGCTGGATCTTCTTCGGCACGGAAGCCTATCTCGAATATCGATCCTCGCTCGGGGGGATCACCTGGCATTCGACCAGTTGGAACGCCTCATTCCTGGGATTTTTCATGCGGCTGCTGGGAGGCTCGGAGAACCTTTCCTGGTTGGACCGGCCGATGCTGGCACGGGTCCTGGCCTCGGCTCTCTCGGTGCTGGCGGCGGTCTTGTTGATCTGGTTGGCGGACAGAGTGGCCCGGCGCCCGTCCGAGAGGCGGTTCGATCTGGGGTTTTGCCTGACGCTGGTTCTGATGTTGCTGATCTCTCCCTTGGGCTGGCTTTATTACTTTCCCCTCCTTTTGCCGGTATTCGTCTTGGTCTGGAACCACACCGAGCCCGCAGAGGGAAGTTGGAAGGGGCTGGGAACGCACCGCTGGCTCCTGATCGGCGCCTTCGTTTTGAGTTGCATCCCCAAAAACTTGATCGCCGCCTCCGAGTTGAACTCTCCGCTCGACTGGTTCGTGTGGGGAGGGGTTTATTTCTATTCCTTGCTGATCCTTGCCGGGCTCCTGGTCACACTCTCCGTCACCTCGGACCGATAAGATCAAGGCGTGGGACGACCCTCCAAGGTCGTTGTGTGTCTTGCTGGAAGCACGTGCGGGGACGCCCGTGCCACGTGAGGTGTTTTGTTGCTCGAGCGCTTTGCGGAATATCTGGAGAGTCTCCGAAGCCGGAGGGTTGCGGGGGGTGGATTCGCCAACCGCCCGGGAGATGCGACCGCGCGCCCCGACACGACGGCCTGGGCCGTGCTGGCTCTCATTGCAGCCGGAAACGGCTCGGACGCTTCAGTAGTCGCGCAAGGCCGCGAAAGCCTCAGTGCAATGCAACTGGAGGATGGCCGACTGGCGATGAGCGAGCTGAGGGAGGCATTCTGGCCAACAGCCCTGGGAGTCCTGGCTTGGCAAGGCTCGGATCGGCATCGCGACTCATTGAAGGAAGCGGTCGCTTTCCTACTGCGAACCACCGGCGATCATTTCGAGAGGACCCCGGACATGCCCATCGGCCACGACCCCTCGATTCGCGGCTGGCCCTGGGTCGAAAACACCCATTCCTGGGTCGAGCCGACGGCGCTCTCTCTGTTGGCGATTTCGACGGCTGGCGAGAGTTCCCATCCGAGAGCTCTCGAAGCGGTCCGCCTGCTCATGGATCGGCAACTCCCCACGGGGGGTTGGAACTACGGCAACACCTTCGTCTACGGCAAGCAGCTGTTGCCCTTGCCGCAGACGACCGGTGTCGCACTGAGCGCTTTGCAGGGGCATGTCTCGGCACGAGAGATTGGAGCCAGCCTGGATTATCTGGCTAAGGCCGCAGAGAGCCTCGCACCCCTTTCGCTGGCTTGGGCCATTCTAGGGCTGAGCGCCTGGGAGCGGCGTCCGCGCCAAGCCGAGACTTGGCTGGAAGCCAGGCTCGGCCAACAGTCGCGCTACGGGGATTACACGACCGATCTACTTTCCACGCTTCTGGTTTCGGCCTTGGCGCCTCGGGGCATCGCCGCGCTCGCCGGGCCGAGAAAGGCCGTGCCATGAGTTCCCAAGAACAGAAAGCGGACGGCCGAGATCCGAGAGCGGGCAGTCCGCTTACCAGGCGACGCTTCGTCAAATCGGTTCTGGCCGGAAGCGCAATCGGACTTTCCGGCGTGGCGGGACTTCGCTACTGCCAACACCTTGGGCAGATACGAACTTTCGTGGGCCGGGCCGAGGGGTACGATTCCGGATTGTTCCAGGCCATTCAGGACGGCTTCCGCGAGTTGGAAGTGGAAACCGGCGA
This sequence comes from Acidobacteriota bacterium, assembly GCA_041578355.1. Classification (GTDB taxonomy): domain Bacteria; phylum Acidobacteriota; class UBA6911; order RPQK01; family JANQFM01; genus JBFGHF01. The sequence continues at coordinate 414 of JBFGHF010000575.1, read as the reverse complement.
GGTGAAAGGCAAGACCGTCCTGCTCAAGCCGAATCTGGTCGAGCCCCACGCCGGCGCCGGACACATCAACACGCATCCCCTCTTCGTTCGCGCCGCCGCGGAGAGCTTCCTCCGACTGGGCGCCGCTCGGATCCTGGTGGCGGAGGCTCCGGGACATCGGCGCGACTCGCTGCTGGTTCTCGAAGAGTCGGGGTTGGCCGAGGTGCTGATCGAGGACCGAATTCCGTTCCTCGATCTCAACTACGAGACGGCGGCGAAGGTAGCCAACCAGGGGCTCATGACCGGCATGGAGTCGCTTTTCCTGCCCACCGTCCTTCGGGAAGCGGACTGGATCGTCTCGTTGGCCAAGATGAAAACCCACCACTGGACGGGAGTCACGCTCTCGATGAAAAACCTCTTCGGGGTGATGCCGGG
>JBFGHF010000574.1:0-3374 GCA_041578355.1 Acidobacteriota bacterium | reverse complement strand
GGCGAGGCGAAACGGATCAGGTTTATTCGCTTCGAACCCGCGAGGACGGAACCACCGAGATTCAGTTCGGAAACGGTCAGACGGGGGCGCTTCCGCCCAGCGGGGCCAGTAACGTGGTCGCCACTTATCGGCAAGGCCTGGGCTTGGCGGGGAGGGTTGGCGCGGGCTCCCTGACCACTCTCCTGCAACGCCTGCCGGGGCTGAAGGAAGTCAGCAATCCGGCGGCGGCCGAAGGGGGCGCGGACCCCGAAAGCATGGATCATGCCCGCGAAAACGCGCCGCAAACTGTGCGCACCTTCGGCAGGGCCGTCTCGCTGCGGGACCTCGAAGACCTGGTCAAAGCCTCGGGTGAAGTCGAGAAGTCCCGCGCCACCCGCATCTGGGACGGACTGGCGCGCGCCGTCCACCTGACCGTCGCCGCCCAGCAAGGCGGGACCTTCAGCGACGAGGGATTGAAACGCCTGGCCACATCGCTCACCAGCTCGCGCGACCCCAATCACCGGCTCATCCTCGCCAACTTCCTCCGCGTTCCGATTGAGGTGACAGCGACACTGCGGGTGCACGACGATCATGTCCAGGCGGAAGTTCTTCAGTCCGCCCTCGACGCTTTGAACGAAGCACTCTCCTTCGACCGGCTTCAGCTGGGACAAAGCATTCATTTGAGCGACCTCTACCGGATCCTGCAGGAAGTCGAAGGAGTGGTTTCGGTCGACATCGACAAGCTGCTTTTCAAGAAGCCGTCGGGCGTTTCTTCGGCTCAGTTCGACAAAGATCTGAAGCGCCGGGGCGTGGTTCGCCTGCCCGACGGATCTCCCGACCCGATGCAGCCCCGTCTGCGAATTTTTTCCGCGCTTCGCAAAGAGGCTTCGTTGGGACAGGTGATTCCCGCCGAAATGGCCTGGGCCGAGAACCCGGGGCAGGATCTGCAACTCGCTGCTGTAGGAGGCTTGTAGACCACCTTGGACAGCTACACCGAAAAACTCTACCAGTTGCTGCCGGCTCTCTACCGCGACCGCGATGCGGAAGAGGGTCACGGCCTGCGAGCTTTGCTGGAGCTGATCGGCGAGCAGGCCGACCTGCTCGACAAGGACATCCAGCAGCTCTACGAAGACTTCTTCATCGAGACCTGCCGGCCCTGGGTGATTCCCTACATCGGCGAGTTGGTCAGCAACAACCTGCTCTACGACTCGAGCCGGCTGACCGGCGCCTATCTGGCCAACGAACTCTTCGACGATTTGCTGGGCGTCCCCCGACTCCAGCCTCCCGTGGCCGCCCGCGTCCGGGCCGACGTAGCCAAAACCATCTACTATCGGCGCCGCAAAGGCACCCTGCCGATGCTCGAAGAGCTGGCTCGGGATGTCACGGGCTGGCCGGCTCATGCCGTCGAGTTCTTCGAACTGCTGGGCTGGACGCAGCATCTGGAGCACCTGCGCTCTCAGTCGCAATGGACGGACGTGCGATCGGTGGAGAGGATGGACCTGGTGGACGGCCCGTTCGACAGAACCAGCCACAGCGTCGACGTCCGCCAGATCAACCAGTTCGACGGCTGGCACGATATCGAGAAAATCGGGTTCTTTCTCTGGCGCCTGGGCGGATTCCCGCTGGCCAACGTGCCGGCGCGGTTCCTCCCCGAGGTGGGATCGCCCTCCTGGCGCTTCCATTTCAGCCCTTTGGGAAATCCCGCCCCGCTCTTTTCGCAGTGGCGCAGAGAGGGTGACGAGGCCGGCCTCGCGACCGAACTCCACGTGCCCGCTCCGATTCGCCGGGCCTTCTTTTTCGAGGACCTGCGCGAATACCAAGCCGCCGGGTCTGCAGAGCCTTTCACAAAGCTGTACGGGCTCTTCGAAGCCGTCGACGGCATCGCGCTCGACGCGCGTCCCGAAGCCGGCTTTTTCGTGATCATCGACAACACTCCCGTGCATCCTCAAGATCTGGTCTGCCGCCGCTTGGATTCCTGGCCATCAGCGCAGCCCAGCGGCGATCTGGTGGGTGTGGACGTCGCCACCGGGCGCTTGATTCTGGGCGACAATTGGACGGCGGCGGGCGCCACCCCGAGCGTGGATGTACTTTTTCACTATGGCTTTCCCGCCAACCTGGGCGGTGGGCCCTACGAGCGCCAGAGCTGGCTGGTGCGGCCCGAGTTGGCCGAAGTCCACTACCGGGTGAAGGAGGACGGTGTGGTTCCCCCGGGAGCCCCCCCCGCCACACACACTTCCGTGACAGCCGCATTGGCCGACTGGGCCTCTCCCGGCGACGGAAATCGGCGGAACACCATCATCCAGATCCTCGACAGCCGCACCTATTCCCTTCCCGCCTTCATCGAGTTGAGCAACGAGAACTTTCTCGGCCTGGAAGCCGCCGACGGGGAGCGCCCCGTGCTCCAATCGGAAACCGCCGGCCTGGAGATCAGGGTGGCGCCTCCCGCCCAGCCCGCCGACCCGGATCGGGGCGCCGAATTCACTCTCAGCGGCGTCGTTTTGGAGGGCTCGCTCGACATCACCGGCGACCTGGGCCGACTACGGATCCTCCATTCCACGCTCGTGCCGGGGCGCCGCCTGACCGAGGAGGGACTCCCCGCCACGTCCGAGAACAGCATCGAAGTAGCGGCGGACGCCCCCGACAACGGCGACACCGTCGACATCAATACACAGCTGCGGGTGGAGATGGCATTCAGCATCTCCGGCCCCATCGAGATCCCCGATCACGCCGACGGCATCTGGGTCCTCGACTCGATCCTCGACGGCCTGCAGCCGGGCGGAGCGGGAGTGGCTTTGACCGGCCCGGCAGCCCGAACCGCGCCCGCCGCGACTTTGGAGAGATCCACCGTCTTGGGGGAGATGGAAATCAGATCTCTCGAGGCGAGCGAAAGCATCCTGGTGGGCGTCACCCAAGCCACCCGCACCCAGGAAGGCTGCGTCCGATTCAGCTGGGTCCGGCCGGGATCGATCACTCCCCGGCGTTACCGCTGTCAGCCCGATCTGGCAGTCGAAATAGCCATCAAGAAGGCGCTCGACGCGAACCCGGCGCTCACCCAGGCCGAGAAGGACCAGATCCGTCAAGACATCGAGAGTTATCTTCTTCCCTCCTTCACCTCGATCGCCTACGGGCAACCGGCCTACGCCCAACTGCGGCTCAACGCGCCACTCGAGATCCGCACGGGGGCCGAAGACGGTTCGGAAATGGGGGTCTTCTCGCATGTCAAACAGATGCAACGGGAGAGCAACCTCCGAATCCGTCTCGAGGAATATCTCCCCTTCGGCCTGGAGCCCGGAATCATCTATGTGACCTGAGGGCTTGGGGCTTGGGGCGCGGGGCGCGGGGCTTGGGGCCTGGGGCTTGGGGCCGCGACCGAGCCGCTCGAGTTAGATCGGAAG
>JBFGHF010000573.1:0-3375 GCA_041578355.1 Acidobacteriota bacterium | reverse complement strand
CTGAGAGGATGACCAGAGCGAAAACGCGGAGGGACAGGCTTGATGGAAGGTGCCTCAAAACCGCTTTCTCAGCTTGAAATCGAGAGCGATGGCCCCGCTCTGTTCACCGGTTCCGACCGCCGAGAGCCAATCGGTCAACTTCAACTCGACCACCACGACTTGCCCGGCCGTCTCGCTCCCCAGCACCGTACTGTAGGTCACGCTCAGATTTCGCCCCAGTTGTTTCCCCAGGGTGACTCGGGCGCCGGGATCGCGTTCACTGCCCAGCAGGAAGGGATCGATGGAGAGCTTCTCGAATCCGAAGAGGCGGCTGGTCTGGTCCTGCAGCCGCTGTCCCAGGCTCTTGCTGAGCAAAGCTCCGGCGCCGTAAATGGCCAGCGAGCCCGAGGGTCCCGCACCCGACGCGTCTCCCCCCAGGATCTCTTCGTCGGTCTGTCCCAACGCCAGGAGCGAAATGATGCTCGAGGAGGGCAGGGGCGGGTCGGAGCGCACGCTCATGTTGAGTTGATCGATGGGACCGTTGAGCAAAACGTTCACGGAGATGTCGCGCACTTCGGTTTGGGCTTCGAAATTGAAGACCGGCCGCGTCCGCCGCGGATTGTTGAAGTTGATGGCGCCACGGTTGATCTCGTATTCGTTGTTTTCCAGAAAGAGCTTCCCTTCGTCGACGGTGACGGTGCCCAGAATGACGGGATTGGTCAGGGTGCCGCGGATGTGGAGATCGCCGCTGGCCGTCAGGTCGGCAAGGTTGTTCTGGACGCGAAGGGTCTGGTAACCCTCGACATCGATATCGAGCACCACCTCCTGACCGGGCAGCGTAGGGGGCGCCACGCTGGTCGTTCCGTAGCGAAGGATCAACTCGGGAAGCGAGACATTCTCGCGATAGTCGGTGGCTTGCACGACGACGCGGCCCGAGAGAAGCTGCGATGCCTCGCTCTTGATCAGGTCCAAGTCGACGTCCAAAGTCGAAAAGACGTTCTCGGGGTACTCCAGCCGCAGGCTGTCCCCGTAGACGTTGAGCAACCAGCGCACGGGCGTGAAGCCCTCCAGAAACACCCCGCCGTCGATTCGCAACGGTCCGTAGATGGTACGGGCTTCGAGATTGTCGATGGATACTTGATCGGCCGTGAAGCGGAACCTGCCTCGGCTGTCGAAAACTGTGGTCGGCACGGAGGGATGATGCAGGAATCCCCGCTCCAGTTGCGCCTCGCCCACGATCCGAGGACCGGCCAAGGGACCGGAGATGACGGTCTCCAACTGCAGGCCGCCCAGCAGGCTCCCCGAATCGAGGAAGGGATTGAGGAGCAGCAGATTCACGCTGCCCTTCGTCTTCAACTGGACGGTTCGCTCCGGGGCGAGGCCCAGCGTCCCTTCCACCTCCAGCTGGGTTCCCCGTCCCAGGAATGTGACGGGAGCGAGGGTCAGCGTCTCGTCCTTGAGGTCCAAGGCCAACTGGTTTTCATTTCGAACCTCCACGCCGCGGAAGGAAAGGGTGAGAGAAGGAAACCGGGCTTGGCCTTGCAGCCCTTTCCAGTCTCCCAGGTTGCCTCTCAACTCGATGTCGCCCGTCAGAGTTCCCTGCACGGGTGGGAGCTCCTCCAACGGGACCAACGAGAGCAGCGATTCGAGTGGTGTTCGAGTGAACTCGGTCCGTGCCGTGATCGGATACGGTGCAGCCAGGCCCAACTGACCGGAACCGAGGAAGGGTTGTCCCGCCAAGGTCGCCTGGACCGTGTATCCGGCCCTGCCCGGATCGCCGCTTTGGGTGTCGGCGCGCAGTAGGAAGTCCTCGACGAGGTGTCCCATGATCTCCAGCCTGGGGGCCTCGACGCGGACCAGTCCGGTCACGGGATCCTCCAGCGCCAGCTCGATTTCCAGCTTGGCGGGTCCCGACAAGTTTTCCGACAGGAGGACGATCTCTTCCAGAGGAAAATCATCGCCGCGCAAAGAGAGGTCGCCGCCTTGCCCAGAGGTCAAGAGGCGGGCTCGACCGGTCAGGCGGCCTTTCTCGAAAGCCAAGCTCAGGTTCTCCAGCAGGATCTCACCTTGGGGACGAATCGACAGGTTGGATGTGATGCGGGTGATGCTCTGGCCGTAGGCGTCGACATCCGACGCCTCGAAGCGGCCGCTGGCCTGATAGCCCTCGTCCCCTTGCAGCAATTCGAGCTGTCCGGAAAGACGCCCTCCGGGGAAGTCGCCCAGTTGGGCCAGCTCCGCCAAACGGCTCAGTTGGGCTTCGCCGATCCGGAGCTGAAGCCGCTCGAGGCGCGGCTCGGGTTCCCAGGAAACACGCCCCCCCGCCTCGACTTCGTAATCGGTGGAAACGAGGCGTGCGGTGTCGAACTCGACTCCTTCCGGGCTGAGCAGAAAGTCGGACTCCAGAGCGCCCAGCATTTGACCCGCCACACTCAGGCCCTCGACTGCAACCTGCCCCTCGGCCCGCCAGTTCCCCTCCTCGCGACTCCAGGTCACCCGAGCTTGGGCAGGACCCTCGGCGGCCAGCGGATCGATCCGGTCCTTCCAGGCCCCCTCCCAACGCAGCCCCCTCTGCAGAAGCTCTCCACCCGGCTCGGCCGTCAGATTGGTCTCCAGAGTGAAGGAGCCCGCGAAGTCCACCCAGCCCTCGGCCAGGACCTGCCCTCCCGGTGTGGTGACCGTGCTTTCGTTCAGAACAAGCCGTTTCAGATCGAGTTGCAGCGGAGATTCTCCCTGGAACGGAATGGAGCCTTCTCCGCGGGCGTACTCGCGCGCGTCGACGAATCCCCGGAAACGGGAGACTCCCTCGACTTTCAAATCGCCCACCCGGGTTCCGGGCCACTCCGCACGTCCTTCGAAGTCGACCGAAGCTTCGGGAACGAACCAATCCAGCTTCAGGATCCTGGCTGCGGCCCGGCTGCGGGCGCCGTTCATCGAAACCCGAAAGGTGGATGGTCTTTGATCGTCCCAGCTCAGCTCGCCGGACGCTCCGACACGCCCGCCGGCGACTCGCGCCGACAGGTCTTCGGTGACCACCGAATCCCGGTCCAGACGGAAGGTCGAGGTGAGGTTGTCGAGAGGCACGTTCCAGACATCCAGGCGGGGCGCCTGCAAGCGGCCGCTGTAAAGGTATTGGGCGCCCCTGCCGGCAAAAGTCCCGGCCACGCTCACCTCATGATTCGAGAAAACACCGCTCAGGTCTTCCGTGATCCGGTCGGGACGCACCACCAGGCGGCTCTCGAACTCGTAGGTGCGCTCCTTGAGGCTCTCCAACACGCCCGAGGCCTGTCCGCTCACCACTTCCGACTCGAATCGGACGGCGGGGAAGCGAATCGAGTCGGCGAACAATTCGAAATCGAGCGTGCTCTGAAAACGCGGCAACTCGAAGGCCCCGACCTT
>JBFGHF010000572.1:0-3383 GCA_041578355.1 Acidobacteriota bacterium | reverse complement strand
CTGGACGGCAAGGCGATTCTCTATGCCGACCGGATCACCAAGTCGATGCAGCGGGCGATCGACGAAACGGGTCGCCGGCGGCGCATCCAGCAACGCTACAACGCCGAGCACGACATCACACCGCAATCGATCCTCAAACCGGTGGATCAGACGCTTTTGGAGATGGCTCAGCTCGACTACTACGAGGTTCCTCTGGTTTCGGAATCTCTCGACGACTACGGCTCGGCGCGGGAGGTGGAAGATCGGATCGCCGAATTGGAAGAGGAGATGGGGGCCGCCGCCAAGAAGTTCGAGTTCGAAAAAGCCGCCGACCTGCGCGACCGCATCAAAGAACTGAAGAGGCTGCTCCTGGAAGTGGGCGACTTCGACGGTGACGGCGCCAACTGACGGCGGCCGCCCGCTCCCCTTCACGGGGTCACAGCTTGAAAATCGAATTTTCCTACTTTTTCATGATCGATCCGCGACAGCAAACTCGAATCTGCCACTAGAATGCTTCCATGACGAGTTCCCCGAGGCCGAAAATGGTCCACCCGGCCCGCCGCCTCTCCGGCCAGCTGACGCTGCCGGGAGACAAGTCCATCTCGCACCGCTACGCGATCCTGTGCGGAATGGCGGCGGGTTCGAGCCGGATTTCCAATTACTCCCCCAGCCTCGATTGCCGATCCACCCTGCAATGCCTTGAAACCTTGGGGGTCGCTACTTCGGGAAACCCGGCGACGGTTTGGATCGACAGCCCGGGGTGGCCCTCTTTTCAGCCTCCGCGAGGCGTCCTGGACACCGGGAACAGCGGGACCGGCATGCGTCTGCTTTCGGGTCTGCTCTGCGGATGCCCCTTCCTGAGCACCATCACGGGGGACAAGTCGCTTCGTCGGCGTCCCATGGCCCGCATCATCGAGCCTCTCTCGAGGATGGGAGCGGAGATCGAGTCGCGCGCCGGAGGGCTTCCGCCGCTGGTCATTCGGGGCGGGGCGCTGCGGGGAATCCGCTACCGTCCGCCGGTGGCCAGCGCGCAAGTGAAGTCCTCTGTCCTGCTGGCCGGCCTGTGCGCCCGAGGCACCACCGAGATCGAAGAAATCGCGGCCACCCGGGACCATACGGAAAGGGCGCTCCCCATCTTCGGGGTCGGGGTGGAGCGGGACGGGCTGTGTTGCTCGATTCGCGGTCCCAGAGAATTGAAGGCGGTGGAGGTGGAGGTGCCGGGAGATTTCTCGGCGGCGGCTTTTTTCCTGGTGGCCGCTCTGCTCATTCCCGGCTCGAAGCTGCGGCTCCAAGGGGTGGGGATCAATCCCACCCGAACCGGGCTACTGCAACTGCTGGAGAAGGCGGGAGCTCCAATCTCGAGGGAGAACCCTCGGATGCGGCATGGAGAGCCAGTCTGTGATCTGGTAGCGGTGTATTCCAGGCGGTTCACCAGCGCATTCCCGGCTGAGATCGGCGCCGATTGGGTCCCCAACCTGATCGACGAGATCCCGGTTCTGGCGGTGTTGGGGACGGCTCTCGAGGGAGGGCTGCGGATCCGCGACGCGGCGGAACTGCGCAAGAAGGAGTCGGATCGGATCGAGGCGGTGGTCTCCAATCTGAGAAGCCTGGGCGTGCAAGCCGAGGAATTCAAAGACGGTCTCTTCGTCCCCTCGAGCCGGAAGTTGCAGGGAGGACGGGTGCGCACTTGCAAAGACCACCGCATCGCCATGGCTTTCGCGGTCGGAGCCCTGGCCGCCCGGGGCCCGATCGAACTGGACGACGCCGATTGCTGTGCCGTATCGTACCCGAGCTTTTTCGAGGACTTGGAAGCTGTAGCGCAAAGATGAGGCATTCGGATACAGGGCGGGTTGAGATGTCCGCCAGCTCCCAGGTCGGCAGCCATGTCGAGGTCTGAAAAACACCTCATTCTGGTAGGCTTCATGGGCAGCGGGAAATCGACCGTGGGCGCCCTCCTGGCTCGGTCCCTGGAGCGCGCTTTCGTGGACCTCGATGAAGTGATCGAGGATGGGGAAGGACGGACGATCCGGGAGATCTTCGAATCGAAGGGCGAGGAGTATTTTCGAGGAGTCGAAGGCCGCAGGCTGCGGGAGTGCTTGACCGGGCCTCCGATCGTCCTGGCCCTGGGGGGCGGGACGTTCGATTCACCGGTTCATCGCAAGTGGATCCTGCTTTCGGGCCACACGGTGTGGCTCGATGTGCCGGTGGATCTCGCTTGGCGGCGCTGCCTTGAAAACAACCTTCGGCCCCTGGCTGTTGACGAACTTCGATTCCGCGAACTCCACGCCCGGCGCCGGGCCGGTTATCGGCTGGCTCACACTCGACTCGATGTGAACGGGAAGTCACCCGACGCAATCGTCCGAGAGATCATCGAATCGCTCGAATTGTGACGGGTATTCGAAAGCGTCCATCGAGGCCGCGTCAGGTGAAACCGATCGGCGATGGGAAAAGCGCCGACTCGGGCTCAGCGAGAAAGGAAAATCGATGGCTTGGATCAAGACGGTCAAGGAGGGCGAGGCCAAAGGTTTGCTCAAGCAGGAGTACGATGCGGCACTGGCCCGGGCGGGAAAGATTTACAACATCGTCAGCATCTCCAGTCTCAAGCCCCTCTTGGTCCGTCAATCGATGAGGTTCTACACGGCTTTGATGCTGGCGGAAGGCAGGCTGCGGCGGGCGCAACGGGAGATGATCGCGGTGGTCGTTTCACGCGCCAACGACTGCCACTACTGAATCGAAGCTCATGGGGAGGATCTCCATGCACAGATTCAGGACGAAAAGCTGGTGGCCGAGATCAAAGAAGACTTTCGGTCGGCCGAGCTCAGCGACGCAGACCGGGCGATGCTGGAGTACGCGGTCAAACTGACGCACACGCCCAGTTCGATGGAGGAGTCCGACTTGGACGGACTTCGCGCTCACGGCTTTGACGATGCCGCCATACTTGAAATCGTCCAGATTACGGGCTTTTTCAACTATATCAACCGAGTGGCGGACGCTCTGGGTATCGACCCGGAGCCGAACTGGTGACCGTTTTCGGTTTTCGCTGCGCTGGTCAAAGGAGAGGCGGTGGTCACGGCGGTAGGCGACAAGATGCGCTAGTCCGCATCACGGACGACACGATGCTACGGCCCTCAACGTTGGATCGTCATGCGTCCGGATTGCCGAATCATGGGCGCCGTCTTTTTGTCCTGCAGCATCATGGCGACCCGGCATTTGGAAGCCGTGTCGAACTCCACGCCAAAGCCCTGCGTGTTGTAATAGCCGACCAGAAAGCGTCCCGAGTGACGAACCCGTCCGGAGAGTCGGACTTCCCGCTCGGAGGACTCGAAGCGGACCTCCAACTGCTGGTCCTCATTCGGAGAGCATTGCGCCGACTCGATGAACGCCCCCCCCAGCGAGAGGTCCGT
>JBFGHF010000571.1:0-3389 GCA_041578355.1 Acidobacteriota bacterium | reverse complement strand
CCGGCATCCCGCTCGACGAGTACTCGGTGGAAGACATCCGCCGCGAGTATTACACCGAGAAAAAGTGCGCGCCCTACTGCACGATCTCCTGCGTCCACCAAGCCTCGATGGCCGATTTCTGGCGCAATCCCCAGGGACTGCAAGTCAAGAAAAAGAGGCCGGTCACCAAGACCCCGCCGATCGGCGAGGAACTGGTCCAACTCGATTAGAACCGAACCGGCGCGCGCCCCTGATGACACGGAGCGGGAGCTTCAGCGACCTGCGGGCATTCGCGGCAAGCGAGCTGGGGCTCGAAAAAGCACTTCGGCAACATGTGCGGGGGGCGGAGTCCTGGCATGGTTGTCGGCTAAGATTCTGTAGTACCGAGAAACAGACGACTTAGCCGCTCTCGTCACGGTCCTCGGAGGTCCAAGCCCCGGAAGCCGGCCCCGTACCTCCGAACTTCCCGAATACATCCCAAATACCCAGGAGTTTCCCCAAAAATCGAGGCTCGTCTGGGCTAACTTTTTGAAAAGAAGGAGTTAACAGGAATGAAGAAGTGGAATGGGTGTGATTTTCGAAAAATGGGGATACTTCGTGTGAGATGAAAAGTGGGTCCCGATCGCTAGACTGGTTGAAGAAACTCCAAATCCGTCAACCGGTTGCGGGAGGGACCCAAATGGATGATGCCAAAATCGCCTGGAAAATTCGAGAAGCGATCCACCGATTTTCGGGGAAACTTTCGGCTCGCTTGCCCAAAACGGCGCAGCGCTTGGTGCGGGAAGTGGTCTTTGGGGTGCAGTCGAGAGGCTCGGTCAGGCTCAGTGAAATCGCCCGCTCATTAGAGGAGAAGAGCTGCCTGAAGAAGATCATCGAGCGACTGGGTCGACAATTACAGAGACCCGGATTGCGGCAGCGGGTGAGGGAGAATCTGCTGCAGTTGGCGGCGGGGCGAATCGACTCGGGATCGCTGCTGGTTTTGGACCCCACCGACATCAGCAAACCCTATGCCAAGAAGATGCAATACCTGGCGCGGGTCCGGGACGGGTCGGCGGGCCAGTACGGCGACGGCTATTGGTGTTGTCAGGTGGTGGAAGCGCGGCGCAGAAGCGCCCAAGTGGTGCCGCTTTATCAGGAGCTCTACTCGCAGCAAGCCCCCGATTTTGTGAGCGAAAACGAGGAGATTCTCAAGGCCATCCGCCGAGTCAGTCGAGCGGTGGGGAAACGGGGAACCTGGGTCATCGATCGGGGCGGGGACCGAGAGGAGTTGCTTAAACCCCTGCTGCAACAGAAGTTGTCCTTTTTGATCCGCCAGCGCGGAGATCGTCATCTGCGTTGGGGACGGCGACTGATGAGCGTCGAACAGATCGCGGCGCGCTGCCGGCGCCGTTACCGGGAAACGATCTTTAAGGAAGCCCCCGAAGGGGAGCAGGTCTATCACCTGGATTTCGGCTTTCAGAAGGTACATTTTCCGGGCTTCGATCGACCCTTGTCGCTGGTGGTCGTCGACGGCTTCGGAGCCAAACCGATGATGCTGCTCACCTCGATGAAGGTGACCCGTTCCCGCAAGAGTCTGTGGCGCGTGGTCGAGAGTTATTTGAGTCGCTGGCGGGTGGAGGAAACGATTCGCTTCATCAAGCAGAGTTATCAGTTGGAGGACATCCGCTTGCTCCGCTACGAGAGATTGCGCAGCATGGCCACGCTGGTGATGGCCGCGGCCTACTTTGCCTGCGTCTACCTGGGCAAGATCACGAAGCTGAAGATCTTGCTTCAACACATCTATCAGGCAGCCAAACGTATCTACGGAATCCCCGAGTTCCGCTTCTACGCCATCGCCGACGGTGTCAAGCAGGTCTTGTTCGGCAGCCACAGCGGCATCGGCAGGCCTCCGCCCGCTCAGCTGCCTTTTGCCGAAAACCCGCTCCTACCAATGGAGCTCTGAAAAATGGGGAAAGTCCTCCCGGGGTACGCCTTGACACAAAGCCTGTCTTTCCGGTATTTTTGGCGTTTGCTTTTTGCTGCTTGAGGATAGGTATGCGGACATTCTTGCCCAAGACAGACGAGATCGACCGGAAATGGTACGTGGTGGACGCCTCGGGCCAAGTGCTGGGACGCTTGGCTTCCGAGATCGCCGCCGTTTTGATGGGGAAACGAAAACCCATCTACACCGACTTCATGGACACCGGCGACTTCGTGATCGTCATCAACGCCGACAAGGTGCGCCTCACGGGCGGAAAGTGGGACGACAAAGTCTACTATTCGCACAGCGGAAAACCCGGTTCCCTCAAGCAGATCACCGCCCGCCAGATGCGCAGGAAGTTCCCCGAGCGACTCGTCGTCAAGGCGGTGCGGGGGATGCTCCCCAAAACCAGGCTCGGCAACCAGATGATCAAGAAACTGAAAGTTTACGCGGGCGGACAGCATCGGCACGAGGCCCAGAAACCCGAGCCGCTCAACCTCTAGGAGACGAGCTTTGGACAAAGTGCAATATTACGGGACCGGAAAGCGAAAGACCTCCACGGCGAGAGTGTTTCTCATGCCCGGGAGCGGTCAGATCGTCGTCAATCGCGTCGACTACGAGGAGTATTTCCCCAACGCTTCGCAGCGACAAGTCGTCACCCAGCCGCTGGTCCTCACCGAGACCCGGCAACAGTTCGACGTCTATGCCAACGTCGGCGGGGGAGGATTCTCGGGTCAAGCCGGAGCCATCCGCCTGGGTCTTTCCCGGGCGTTGCAGGACTTCGATCAGGAGTTGAGGCCCACCCTCAAGAAGGCGGGGTTTCTGAGCCGCGATCCGCGAATCAAAGAGCGCAAAAAATACGGACAACCCGGCGCTCGCAAGCGTTTTCAGTTTTCCAAGAGATAGATCAGGAGGAGCGGCTTGTCTGCTATTTCAATCAAGCAATTGTTGGAAGCGGGGGTCCATTTCGGACACCAGACCCACCGCTGGAACCCCAAGATGCGGGATTACATTTTCGGGGAGCGGAACGGGATTTACATCATCGACCTGCAGCAAACCCTGAAGCTCTTCAAGGAAGCCGTGGAGTTTGTTTCCAATCTCGCATCCAGCGGACAGGACATTCTTTTCGTCGGCACCAAGAGACAGGCACTGGAAGCCGTCCAGGAAGAGGCCGAACGCTGCGGAATGTATTACGTGAATAATCGCTGGCTGGGCGGTCTTCTCACCAACTTTCAAACGATTCAGAACAGCATCAAGCGCTACAAGGAACTCGATAACCGCCGCGATGACGGCTTTTATGCCAAGCTTTCCAAAAAAGAAGCGGCCCGAATCGAGCGTGAACGAAAAAAACTGGAGAAGAACCTCAAGGGGATTCGCGACATGGACCGCCTGCCGGGAGCCGTGTTCGTGATCGACGCCAACCGCGAAGCCATCGCCGTGGCCGAGGCGT
>JBFGHF010000570.1:0-3408 GCA_041578355.1 Acidobacteriota bacterium | reverse complement strand
CGGGTTCGAAGCTGCCAAGAACCACGCCCTCCACGGCAGCTTGCGCGGCGGCGGTGGCTTCGATGGAACTCCTGCGGAATACGGCGACGCGGCGCAGCTTGTAGGTCTTCAACTTATTCACGGCCCGGGTCATGACCTCGCGGATGCGGTCCGAGTTGTAGTCCTCCGAGCGGCCTGCACCGACCAGGATGAGGCGGCCCATGGGCAAACCCGCCGGACGATGGATGGTGGCGATTTCGTCGAGTTCCGCCTTCCATTCGCCGTTTCGGTTCATCTCCTCGAGCAACCCATCCAATCGCTGGTTGATCTGGCCGACCAATCCCGATCGAAGGTCGTCGTTGTTGAAGATCGGCATCAGCAGGGCGTCGCACTCGATCGAGTGCCATTCGGATTGGATGAGTCTGAAGTTCATTGGAGCCTCCGTTTCAAAGCGGATTGGACTTCACGGTCGATCGCTTTCCGTCGCTTTGATTCTCGTTTGTCGTATCGACGCTTGCCCTTGGCGAGTCCGACTTTCACTTTGACGCGTCCGTTCTTGAAGTAGAGTGACAAGGGCACTATCGTCAGCCCCTTCTGGGCGACTTTACCCGCCAGACTTTGGATCTGGCGGCGATGGAGCAGCAGCTTGCGGCTGCGGCGCGGTTCGTGGTTGCTGAGGTTGCCGTGGCTGTAGGGCGCGATGTGGCAGTTCTCCAGCCACAATTCGCCGTCCGCGATCCGGGCGAAGCTTTCCTTGAGAGTTGCCCGGTTGTCCCGAAGGGATTTCACTTCGGTCCCCAGCAACACCAGTCCTGCCTCCAGCTCCTCGAGAATCTCGTAGTCGTAGTAGGCTTTGCGGTTTCGAGCCACCTGTCGCTCAGCCATATTCTTTAAGCAGACCACGGACGAGCCGCCTGATGTTGTCGGCTACAGGCCTCACGGAAGGCAATGCCCGAATCACCTGCCCGGTGCGGCTCTTTTATAGGTTTTCCAGTTGTGGCCGCCGCTTCGAGCCGCGCATCGCACTCGGAGCAAGTGAAACGGCGTCTACAGGGAACCGTCGGACGCGACCTCGTCGGCTCCGGCGGTTTCGTGGTCTTTTACCTCCCCTTCTGACTTCTGATCGGATTCGGATCTTTTGGCTGCAACGAGATTAGTCGCTCGCAGCAACGACTCGATGGTGCCGGCATCGGTCCACCAACCGTCCAAAATATCGTAGGACATCTCTCCCCATTCGATAAACCGGTTGTTGACGTCCGTGATCTCCAACTCGCCCCGCTGCGAAGGTTCGAGCTCGCGGCAGATTTGGAAAACACGACTATCATACATATAGATGCCGGTTACCGCATAAGGGGAGGGGGCGACTGCCGGCTTTTCAACGATTCCCGTCACCCGGTCTTCCTCCAGGACGGCGACCCCGAAGCGCCGGGGGTCGGTCATTTCCTTGAGCAGGATCTTGGCGCCCGAACCTCGACGACGGAACGCGTCCACCTGAGGACGAATCGATTCTTCCACGAGATTGTCACCCAAAACCACACATGTGAGGTCGTCGTCCGCGAAGTATTCGGCCAGCGAGAGCGCGTCGGCGATACCTCCCTCTCCGTCTTGATAGGCGTAGTGCAGGTGGTGCAGCCCGAAATCCTTGCCGTTGCCCAGCAGGCGCAGAAAGTCCCCCGCGTTGTTCCCCCCCGTGACGACCATGATGTCGTGGATTCCCGCCTCGACCAGGGTTTTCAACGGGTAATAGATCATCGGCTGGTCGTAGACCGGCAGCAAGTGCTTGTTGGTGACTTTGGTCAGGGGGTGAAGGCGAGTGCCAAGACCACCAGCTAGAATCACACCTTTCATAGGATTGTCCCAAAAACCGCTCATTCTAACGTGGCTTCCGGTTCTCAATCAAACGCCGATAGAGCGATTCTGAACGGTCCAACTTCCGTTGCAGCGTGAAATGAGTTTCGACGCGGGCGCGCCCCGCGGCTCCCAATTCCTTCCTCAATCCTCGAGACGACAGCACCCGGGTCAGAGCCGTGGCCAGACTTTCGGGATCGTCTGGCGGCACAAGATAACCAGTTTTGCCGTCGATGACCAACTCGGGTATGCCTCCCACCCTGGTGGCGATCACGGGCAATGAACTGGCCATCGCCGCGAGAATCGCCGAACTCAAGCCCTCGGACAGCGAAGGCAAACAAAAGATATCAAATTCTTTCATCAAAGCCTCACTATCGGAGCGAAAACCCGTGAATATGACCTGTCGCCTGAGACCCAGCCGCGTCGCATCTTCCACCAATTTTGCCTTGAGCTGACCCTCTCCCACCAGAACGAACCTGGTCTCGGGAAATCGCCCGACCAACCGGCGGGCCGCCCGAAGCAGAGTGTCGTGGCCCTTCTCCGGGCTGAGGTGAGCCACGATTCCCACGATGGATGTTCCTTCAGGCAGCACACCGGGTGGACGAAGGGAATCGATCCAGTCCAGGTCCACTCCCTCATAGATAACGTGGATGAGCGATTCCCGCACACCTCCCTCCAGCAAAGTCTCCCGAATGCTCTCGGAAACGGTTACGATCGCGTCCAACAAACGGTCGGATTTGTAGCGGCTCAAAACGGTGCGAAGAGGGAAATTGACCCGCCGGGAGCAGACTCGAATCGCGACTCCTTGAGTCCGGGCCGCCCGCGACCCGACCAGAATCGGCCTGGGCGTATTGAAATGAATCAGTGCCGGCTTGAGATCCCCCATCAGCCTGCGCAAACGCAGGTATGCAAGGGGGCTCAACTCGTGGCGCTGCACGAAGTCGTGGGTGGCGACTCCCAAGTCACGTGTTTTCTCTGAAAGAGGCGCGTCGGACGGTGCCGCCAGCATGACTTGGTGCCCGCGCTCCTTCATCCCCCGGATCAGGGTGAAGAGTTGCTCCTGCCCGCCTCGCCAGAAACGTTCGGTATCGATGTAGAGAATTCGCAGCGGGTTCACAGGTCGGGCCGACTTTCCCTACCGGAGAGGGAGTTCTGCCTCTCCCATAGCTTGAGATACTTGAAAAAAACGGAAGTGGCGGACAGACAGGAAACCACCAGTCCGGCAGTTCCGTCCAGAAAACCCCGGCGCAAGAGGTAGTTGTCGAAGAAGCTGGTCAGGGGGAGGAAGATCATGCGCCAGGGGCTGGAGCGTTTTCCGGCGTCGTAATAATCGGCGGCCGCCAAGCCCGTGAAAGTCTGCAACTGTTCGAGGTACTCGTCGATCGAAGAATACGTGTAATGTTGCAGCTTACCGGAAAATCTCCCTGTGCTGCCCTGCAGGGTGACGGACTCGTGGATTCTCCCCCCCTCCCACCGCCCCCGCGATTTCTCGAAAAGCCGTAGTTGCCAATCCGGATACCACGTGGTGTGGCGGATCCAGCGGCCCAAGAAGAAGGTGATCCGTGGCAAATAATAGCCCTG
>JBFGHF010000569.1:0-3419 GCA_041578355.1 Acidobacteriota bacterium | reverse complement strand
CTCATGACCCCTACTTCTTCCGCGATCTGCTCAGCGACTACGATCTACACCTTCTGGGAGAGGGAAACCACTTCCGCTCCTACCAAAAGCTGGGGGCGCATCCGGAGACCAGACACCGTGTCAAAGGTGTCCGGTTTGCGGTTTGGGCGCCGAACGCTCGTGCCATCTCCGTCACCGGCGACTTCAACGGCTGGAGCCGGCGCCGTCATCCCATGGAACTGCACCCCGGGACCGGAATCTGGCAGCTCTTCATTCCGGGCCTCGAAGGCGGCGCCCTTTACAAATACGCTGTCCACTTGCGCTCCGGCCAGATTCTAGACAAGATCGACCCCTACGGCTTCTACTTCGAAGAACCTCCTCAAACTGCGGCCGTCGTCCACGACCTTTCACACTACGAGTGGCAGGATGAGGACTGGATGAAGGGGCGCGCCGCTCCCAACGGACTTCAGGCTCCGATTTCGATCTATGAAGTGCATCTGGGGTCGTGGAAGCGCAAGGCCTCACCGGAAGAGTCGACTCCGGGAAAAGACGGGCCACAGCCTCTCGGTTATCGGCAACTCGCCGACGAGTTGGTGGAATACGCACGGGAAATGGGATTCACCCACATCGAGCTGCTGCCCATCACCGAGCACCCCTATTCCGGCTCCTGGGGTTATCAGAGCACCGGGTACTTCGCGCCCACCAGCCGTTTCGGCAACCCGGACGATTTCCGCTATTTCGTGGACAAGTGTCATCAGAACGGAATCGGAGTACTGCTCGACTGGGTTCCCGGACACTTCCCCCGCGACCTCCATGGATTGGCCTCGTTCGATGGATCCCATCTCTACGAGCACGCCGACCCCAGGCAGGGGGCCCATCCCGACTGGGGCACTCTGATCTTCAACCTGGGACGCAACGAAGTCAGAAATTTCCTCCTCTCCAGCGCCCTCTTCTGGCTCGATCAGTACCACCTGGACGGTCTGAGAGTCGATGCCGTCGCTTCCATGCTCTATCTCGACTACTCTCGTGAAGAGGGTGACTGGCTTCCCAACCGCTACGGAGGCAAAGAGAACCTCGAAGCGATCGATTTCCTGCGACGTTTCAACGAGTTGGTTTTCGAATACTACCCGGACACACTGAGCATCGCGGAAGAATCGACGGCTTGGCCCAGCGTCTCTCGGCCGACCTATTTGGGAGGCCTGGGTTTCAATCTGAAATGGAACATGGGTTGGATGCACGACTCGTTGGAGTACATCTCGAAAGACCCCATCCACCGCAAGTTCCACCACGAGAAACTCACATTTTCCCTGCTCTACGCCTTCTCGGAAAACTACCTGTTGCCTCTCTCGCACGATGAAGTCGTGCACGGCAAGCGCTCCCTGATCGACAAGATGCCGGGTGACGTCTGGCAGAAGTTCGCCAATTTGCGGCTCTATCTGACCTACTTCTTCGGTCATCCCGGAAAGAAACTGCTCTTCATGGGAGGAGAGTTCGGCCAGTGGAGCGAATGGGACTCGGAGGGCGCGCTGGACTGGCACCTGCTCAACTGGGACCTGCACCGGCAAGTCCGCGAGTTCGTCCGGGAACTGAACCGGCTCTACCGCAGCGAACCGTCTCTGCATCAGATCGACTTTCACTGGAAGGGATTCGAGTGGATCGACTTCCACGATCAGGATCACAGCGTGATTTCCTTCGAACGCCGCGGCTCGCAGGTCGGCGACTACCTGATCCTGGTCTACAACTTTACGCCCCGGCCCCGCACCGACTACCGGATCGGAGTTCCCGACTTGTTGAGCTACCGCGAGTTGCTCAACAGCGACGCTCGGCACTGGGGCGGGAGCAACCTCGGAAATCTGGGCCAAATCCAAGCCGAGGAGGTCCCCAAACACGGGCGCAAATATTCGCTGACCCTGACCCTTCCTCCCCTGGGGGCTCTGGTCTTGAAGCCCGAACGGGAATGAGCAGCGCGAGGCGCGGCTCGTCGTCCACCGACCGGGCAACATCCCTCGTTCAAGCAAACGGCTGAACCCTTTTCATCCAACTGCGCTGAACCGGCTGTTGAACAAGGAGTTTGGCGCCCCCCTTCGCTGTTCGACGAGTTGGATCCGATCAAAACCGGGGGGGCGGATGCCGAGCGTCCTTGATTGCGACCCTGGATCCCATGACTTCCAACTCCGAAACTCGCACCTCGAACCTCGGCCCGCCTCCCTCCCCTGCTAGAATGGTGTTTCGGGGGGAGCGGAGTGCGTTGCATGAAAATTTTCCGTTTCGCCATCGTCATCCCCCTCTTCTTCCTTTTCTCTTGGTTGAGCGCGGGTAGCGGCCCTTGGAGCCCCACGGGCGGAATGCAGGGGGCCCGCCGCATCCATACGGCTACGCTGCTCGACGATGAAACGGTTCTCGTCGCGGGCGGACTGGGCCCCGCTGGGAGCGCACTGGCCACGGCCGAGGTTTACAATCCGGCGACCGGGACTTGGAGCGGTACGGGGCCTCTTCAAAACGCACGCGCCTACCACACGGCCACGCGACTGGCCGACGGCCGGGTCTTGATCGCGGGGGGGCAGAGCTCGGGAACGCCTCTCAATTCCGTGGAGATCTACAACCCGCAAACCGGGATCTTCACCCAGGCCAATCCCCTGTCGACGGCTCGGACCAAACACACCGCCACACGCCTCAACGACGGCCGGGTCCTGGTTGTGGGAGGGCTGGGCTTGGGCGGTTCCGGCGCAACCGCTTCGGTCGAGTTGTACAATCCCGCCACGGGAAACTGGACGGCCCCGGGCGACCTGAACGGAGCTCGAGAGCAACACACCGCCGCTCTGCTCTCCAACGGGCAGGTGCTGGTCGCCGGCGGATTCAGTGCCGTTGTACTCGGTCAGTTCAGCCGTCTCGACTCGATCGAAATCTTCAATCCCGCCAACAGCCGCTGGACCCCTGGAGCGACCATGAAACGCAGCCGCTCCGCACATAGAATGATCCGGCTGGCCAACGGAAGACTCCTGGCGGTGGGAGGGGCGGAGAGTTCCAGCGCCGAGTTGTACGACGCAGACGCCAACTCCTGGGCGTTGAGCGGAGCTCCGGCCACCAGCCGCTTCTCGGGGCATTCGTTGTCGCTGCTCGAGGACGGAAGGGTCGCCGTCGTGGGCGGGAGTCGGCAGCAGGGCGGCCCGTTGGAAACGGCCGAGATCTACTCTCCGACAACCGGGCTCTGGGTGGTTGTGCCGGGCCCCGGAGAATCGAGGGCGTTTCACACCGCGACGCGCCTGACGAGCGGCCTGCTTCTTGTCGCCGGAGGTCAGGGTGCGGGAAGCAGTACGCTGGCCAGCGCCGAGCTGTTCGAGGCGCCCGACCCTCCCGCTCCCAGTCTTTTGCTCTATCCCCAGTTGGCGCTCGGCGGCGGCTTCAGGATCCTCCTCTTCGTCAACAATCAAGACGAGGGG
>JBFGHF010000568.1:0-3425 GCA_041578355.1 Acidobacteriota bacterium | reverse complement strand
TCTCATCTCCCATCTCGCACTTCCGCCCTCGCGATGTTCCGACGTTCGCGCTTGTCGGCCAAAGCCGGAAGTCGGAGCGCCCGAACGGCCAGGTGAGATGTGTGAGATGCGAAGTGCGAAGTGGGGGACCAACAGACCCATGGACCAATGGACCGGGCCCGCCTTTTTCGAACTTCTCATCTCCCATCTCGCACTTCCGCCCTCGCGATGTTCCGACGTTCGCGCTTGTCGGCCAAAGCCGGAAGTCGGAGCGCCCGAACGGCCAGGTGAGATGTGTGAGATGCGAAGTGCGAAGCGCTACCAACAGAACGCCAAAACGGATTTTCCGAGCACGGAAGACGGAGGACGCAAGACGCAAGACGGAAGACGGAGGACGGAAGACGAAAGCCCCCCCGGACCCAACTTGGTCCGGGGTTACTTAACCGGCAGAAACGAGGCGGCTCAGTGGGCCGCGCTGGAGGGATCTTCGAGCACGCGCCCGAATTTCTCTTCTTCCTTCTGCTTCACCTCTTCGATGGTCAGGGCGCCGTCGAGGGCCTCATCGGTGTCGGTGATTCGATGTTCTTCTTCGCAGTTTTCGGCGCTGTTGACGTCGACCCACTCTTCGTACTCTTCCGGGACCTCGGCCTCCGGATAGATGGCGTTGACCGGGCAAAGGGCGACACAGGCGTCGCAGTCGATGCATTCGTCCGGGTTGATGATCAGCATGTGCGGATCGGTGATTTCGTAAAAACAGTCGACCGGACAGTCGGCCACACACTCGGTGTACCGAGAATCGACACAACGCTCGGTCACGATATAAGTCATCTCTGCTCCTTCCTCCTCTGCCTCTTCCTTTCGGAGGCGCGAGTCTCGGATAAAACTAACAACATTGCCAGGAGCCTTTCCGGCTCCCGCCCTTTCTACAACAGAATGCTGACAAAAGGAATGGTTTTTTTGCTCTTTCCTCTCTGCGTCGCTCTGCGATCCCGCGTCCTCGGCGGTGGATTCGCCGTCCGCCGTCCGCCAGCGGCAAGCCGTAAGCGGTCAGCCCCATGCCTTTGACACCCCCGGCCCGATTTTGGGAAGATGCCTCCATGGAGCAGACCGGCCGAGGACAGTGCAGTTGAGATTCAGCACGACAATCCTGGTCTTTCTTCTCTGTTTCGCTTCCAACTTCGGCGGAGATCACAAGGGCCACAACCCCGGAATCCTGGTCATGGCCCATGGCGGTTCCCACGCCTGGAACATGGCCGTGGAAAGGGCCGTCGCGCCCTTGAAGGAGCAGTGCCCCACCGTGCTGGCTCTGGGGATGGCCTCGCGCGACTCTTTGCAATCCGCCGTGACGGAGCTGGAAAGCGCGGGTGTGGACCGCATCGCCGTGGTGCGGCTCTTCGTCTCGTCCGAGTCGTTCCTCGAGCAAACCGAGTACTTTCTCGGACTCCGAGCCGATCCTCCCCGCTTTTTCCTGGTCCACCAGGGACACGGAGCAGGTCACGGTCAGGCTTACGACCCGCGGCCGGTTTTTCTCGACAGCCGCGCCAATCCCCTTCCCCCGATCGAAGCCAAGGCCCGATTGGCCCTCAATCCCGACGGTCTTTACGACTCCGAGGAAATCGGACGAATCGTCGTCGAGCGCGTTTCCCAGCTCAGCTCGAAGCCCGACTCGGAATCGGTCCTGGTTCTGGCCCACGGCGAAGGAGACGACGCGCTCGACTCTCGTTGGCGCCGCAAGGTCGACGATCTTGCCGATCAGATCCGGGAGCTGGGTGAATTTCGCTCGGTCGCGGTGATGACTCTGCGCGAGGATTGGACGGAGAAACGCAGGCAGGCCGAAAAGGAGATCCGCGGTTACATCGAACGAGGCAACGCCAACCACGGCCGCGTCATCGTCGCCCCCTTCCGCGTCTTCGGCTTCGGCCCCTACGCCGCGGTTCTGGAAGGGTTCGATTACGTGGCCGACGGCCGCGGCCTGCTCCCCCATCCGGCTGTCACCGACTGGCTCCGCCAACAGGCCGAGAAGGTCTTCGCGGTGCAGGGCTGGCCCAATCCGATGAAGTAGTCTGCAGTCCGCAGTCCGCAGCGAGTTTTGCCCGAAAACCTCTTCGCACTTCGCATCCCGAATCTCGCCGCTGCCAGTTCGCGTCGTTCTTCCTTCTCCATCGCCGCCAGCGTCTAACTCAGGACTACCAACGCCGCGGAACGCGCGAGCGAGATCTGAGGATCAGTGACTGCAGACTCCAGACTGCGGACTGCAGACTGCCCCTCTCCCCTAGCATTCCCAGGGGAAGCTGTGCTATTTTCCCCTAGGATAAAAAGGGGAAGGCAATGATCAAGAACTCACAGCACCTCGTCAAGGGCACTCTCGATCTCCTCATCCTGCGCTCCTTGAGCTGGGGACCTCGCCACGGATACGCCATCAGCGAATGGATCGAGAATGTCACCGATGCCCAGCTGAGAATCATGGAAGGCACCATCTACCCGGCTCTCCACCGGATGGAGAACCGCAGCTGGATCGAAGCGGAGTGGGGAGTGTCCAAGAACAACCGCCGAGCCAAGTATTACCGGTTGACCGAAGTCGGCCGAAAACAGCTTCGTCACGAATCCTCGTCCTGGCAGCTCTACGTCGCGGCGATGGCCAAGGCGCTGTCTGCCGAAGCGGAGATGCCCGCATGAGTCACGGCCGCGGTGGTTCGCGCTTCGGCGGTCGGCGGCCCAGCCGAGCCCAACTCGCGCGCGAAGTCGACGAAGAGATTCAGTTCCACATCGAAATGCGGACCCGCAAGCTCGAAGAATCGGGTCTGCCCCCCGCCAAGGCGCGCGAGGAAGCGGAGCGGCGCTTCGGCCAGGTGGAGACGGTTCAACAGCGATGCCTGGCGCTGTCGGAGCGACGAGAACGAAAGAGGATGCGAATCATGTTGTTAGCAGAACTGCTTCAAGATATCCGTTTTGCCGTTCGGAGCCTGAGCAAGCGACCCGGTTTCACTCTGGCCGCGGTGCTGACGCTGACCATCGGCATCGGCGCCAACTCGGCGATCTTCTCGGTTTTCGACGCCGTGCTGCTTCGCTCGCTCGCCTTCGAGGATCCGCAGAGACTGGTCTCGGTCTGGCCGGGATACCACTCCATGGCGGAGCTGGAAGGGCTCCGCGAAGCGCGCAGCTTCTCCATGCTGGCGGCCATGAACGACGAGCTCGACTACACCTACACCGGACCCGAGCAGCCGGCCCGTCTCAAGGGAGTCCCGGTGACGACCGATTTCTTTGAGACTCTGGGTGTTCGCTCCCTTTTGGGCCGGACATTCCTGGAAGCGGACGGCGAGCCGGGGAGCGAAAAAGTCGTCATCCTGAGTCATCCGCTCTGGCAGCGGCTCTTCAACGGCAGGCGGGACTTGCTGGGAGATTCGATTTCTCTCGACGGCCGTCCCCACACCGTGGTGGGAATCATG
>JBFGHF010000567.1:0-3426 GCA_041578355.1 Acidobacteriota bacterium | reverse complement strand
GATAAGGCAACATCCTCCCACGTGCGATGGCAGGAGCCGCAAAAATTGAAAAGAGCTTCGGCGTCCCCGGAATCCGGGTTGAGGATCTTCAAATCGGGTTCGCCGCTTATCAGAGCTGCGACGTGGTTGCCGCCAGGGCCGTGGCAGCCTTCGCAGGTAATGCCCGGGAACAGAGAGTCTAATCGCAGTTCGTCGCCCAGGACTGCACCCGTCGAGTGGCAACCAAAGCAATTTCGGGCGGCCTTCTCATCCATTGCCCGCCCCAGTGCCTCTTCGAGCGTCGCCGGGGGCGCAGGAGCCAGGCCAACCGTCAGATCGAGGCCCTCGATGGCCTGAAAGAAACTGACCTGACTCTCAACGAATCGGCCGTTGTGCTCGAAAACAAAAGTCTGGCCGGCCTCGCCGCCCCCGAAGGCCCACGTCACCTCCTTGCGTAGCGTCCGGCTGCCGTCCGAGACACTGTACGTCACCTGCTCAGACCCCCGCTCAACCCGGTAGCGGTAGGGTCCAAGCTGGAAATCGAGCCGGGGGAAAGCGCGCAGAGTTTCGGCCTCGGCGGCCTTGACCAGAGCATGAGCCATCGGAGAAGGCTTTCGCTCGCCGACTTCGGCGTGGCAGCGGACACAGAGGCTCGAACCGATATAGCGGACACCTTCGACCGCGTTGCTGGGGCGCCAGTCGGAAGACAGCTCCATCTGGCCTTCCAAACGCAAGGTCGCGGGCCCCAACAGGAGAGTCAAGGCCAGGGCAATGACGGCAGAGCGGCACAAGTTCCGCTGTGGGAACTCTTTCTTCACCCTTGGAGACTCCCTATTGAATGCCCTTGCCTTCGACGATACGGATGTACCGATCGATGGGAAGATCGGTGAATCGTTCCACTTTGTCGCTGGGCGGCGGCCAGCGGATTTCCAGCCAATCCAGTTTTGTTCGGCTGCCCAGCCCGATCACAAGACGGGGGTCGTGCGACGCCAGGTAGCTGCCTCCGCTGCTTTTCAGTAGCGAAGTCTGCTCGCCTGCGACCGACCAGGAGATTCGTGCGCCGACAGCGTCCCGGTTCGACGTCCTGCCCTCCAGCAGCAGACCCAGCCAGTGATTCTCCTTGCCGCCGTTGTTGCTCAACAACAGGGGCGGCTCGCCGTTGTTGATCACCAGTACGTCGACTCGGCCGTCGTTCTGATAATCCCCCACCGTTAAGCCCCTGGCAGGCAGCTTGCGTTCGAAGACCGGGCCCGCCTTGGCGCTGCTGTTTTGCAGCTTTCCATCCTGTTGTTCGAAGTAGAGAAGCGGCATCTTGTAAGTAACGCGGGTCGAATAGTTTTCGATCATGTCATCGGGGTGACCGTTGGCCAAGAAGAGGTCGATGTCGCCGTCATTGTCGAAGTCGAGGAATTTGAGTCCCCAACCGCTGAGCTGCCGCGTGGCGGTCGTGATGCCGTGGGCGTAGGCGACGTCGCGGAAGGACTCGTCCCCCGCATTTCGATAAAGCGAAAACATCTCCTGGTCGACGTTGGCGACGAAGAGATCCTGCCACCCGTCGCTGTCGAAATCGGCGGCGTCGACACCCATTCCCGAGCGTGCCTGCCCGCTGGCGCTGTAGCCGACCTCGGAAAAGAGACCGATTTCCTCCCAGCTGTGATTGCCCCGGTTGACGAAGAGAAAGTTTTGCACCGTATCGTTGGCGACGAAGAGGTCCATCAGCATGTCGTTGTTGATGTCGGTTGCCACAACACCCAGAGCTTTCCCCAGGGCGCGCCCGATGTCGGTTCCATTGCCTTTCTCTTCAAAGCTTCCGTCTCCTTTGTTTCGAAACAGGTAGCTGGGAGTCGGCTTGAAGACTCGGGGGATGCAGTAGTATCGGCGCCCCAATTCGTTGTCGCCGCAGAAAATATGTCTATTGAGCCCGTATTCCACGAAACTGCAGACAAAGAGGTCGAGCAGCCCGTCATTGTCATAGTCGAACCACACGGCGCTCGTGGTCCAGCCGGGGGCGGTCAGACCCGCCTCTTCGGTGACGTTCGAGAAGGTTTTGTCGCCGTTGTTGCGGTAGAGAATGGCGCGCCCGTAGGCAGTCACGTAAAGGTCAGCGTCTCCATCGTTGTCGTAATCGCCCGCAGCGGCGCCCATGCCAAAGGTCCCGGCGCCGACACCGGCCTCTCGGGTTACGTCGCGAAAAGTGCCGTCTCCATTGTTGCGGTAGAGGGCGTTTTGCGGCGGTGCCTCGGGCTTGTGGAAATCCGATGTTCCGTAGTTGACCAGGTAGATGTCCATCCAGCCGTCGCCGTCGTAATCGAAAAAAGCACCTCCGGGTCCGACGGTTTCGGGAAGGTAACGGTCCTCGGACATCGCGTTGTCGTGCACCCAGACGATCCCGCTTTGAGCAGCCTCGATCTCTTTGAAGATCGGAGGATTCTTGGCGTCATCGCCGTTCTGGGCGTGCATTGAGATCCCCACGCCCGGGCTGAGGAGCAATGAGATCGCGAAGCCGCATTTTCGGAAGGTCAAGGAACTCCTCATTTTCGGTCACCTTGGGAAGGGTCTCGCTGCGGAGGCTCCTGGCTCGGCGCCGGCGGCTTGGGCAACTCTCCGCGGTAGGCAGGACCCAATTCGTCACCGGCCCCCGGGGCCTGCGCCTGTTTCTTGGCATTGAGTTCGGCCACAACAGAGCGGTGACGCCGAGCATCTTCCCTCCTGCCAAGACGATGGTAAACAGTAGCCAGCGAAATGTGCGCCTCGACAAAGGCCGGGGCCTCCGCCACGATCGGCTCGAGAATTGCCAGCGCCTCGATCGAATCCTCCATCGTCAAATGGAGTGTCGCAAGTTGATAACGCGCTTCAATGGATTCGGGACGGACTGCCAGAGCTTTACGGAAGTGTCTCAGGGCTTCCTGGTGGCGTCGTTCCTCCGCCTCCAGCACGCCGAGATAGAGATTGGCCTCGTAACTGTGCGGATCGGACCGGAGCTCCGCCCGGAAGGCTCGAGCGGCTTCTTCGCGGCTCCCGACCGCCATCAGCGCCTTCCCGTAAAAAGCCTGCAAAGCGGGAAGCGAGGGGTTGAGACTCGCAGCTTTTTCGAATTCCCCGAGCGCAGCCGGGTAATCCCGGCTCATCAAATGGGCCGTCCCCAAGAGGAGATGTCCCTCGGCAGACTCGCCCGCCCGAAAGATCCGGATTCGATGGCGGACGCCGAGTGGGCGGATTACCTGTTCAATCGCACCAACCCGAAGGGCGTGCAATACGAGCGCTGGGCCCACAGCCACGGCTGCCGGCGCTGGTTCAACGTCGCCCGGCACACCGTGACCGACCGTATCCTCGCGGTCTACCGGGCGGGCGAACCGGCGCCCAAGGTCGAGGCATGAACCAGAGGAATCGTCTCGCCGACGGCGGTCGCATCGACCGCGGGCGACCTTTGACTTTCACATTCGACGG
>JBFGHF010000566.1:0-3437 GCA_041578355.1 Acidobacteriota bacterium | reverse complement strand
CGGGTGGGAGCCGATGGTTTGTCGAGTCCAGGACGGGCAGCCGAGAGAGAATCGCCATTCCATAGCGCCCTCCCTGATAGGGCATGAAGTCTCCGAACACAGCCTCCGTCCCCGTCCAGTCCGCCAGCAGCGCCGCCTGGTCGGCGCCCTCCGTTCGATGGACGCCGCTGTCGACTTCCTGCAGCGTGACCACATCCGGCCGTAGGGCGTTGATGACAGCTGCCGCCCGCCGCAAGTCGAGCGCGTCATCCATCCCGGCCCCGTGTCGGATGTTGTAGGCAAGGACGCGGAGGGTTTGGGGGCCCGTCCGCTCATTCGACCCGCAGGCCGGCGGAAACATCAGTGTCAGTCCGATCAGGCATCCGAGCGTGCACTTCATGAACACACTCTGCCCCCAGCCGCTGGGCATTTCAAGAGCCGCGTTGGTGAGAACGCGGACAAAGGCGTGGCGGTGATTTGTCTTCCTTCTCACCGAGCGCAACTCTGAAAGCCGCGATCCTTCACATGTCGGAAATATCAGATTGCTCGCCCAGGGGGTGGGGAGCGAGTTTTCGAGCACCTTCGACTCAGGTTTTCGAATTTGCGAAGTCTCCGGCGCCTCGCTCACAGCCGGGTGGCGGTGACCACCAGGCTGCCGTCGTGCACCGTGAGCTTCAGCGCCTTGCCCTCCTCGACGGCGAAGTGGATCCGGACCGATTCCGCCCCGGTCGGGTGGAAAGTGTGGTCTCCGAGATACCTTAGGTTGGGGCCGAATTTGCCGGTGGTGATGAGCATGATTCCAAAGCGTCCCTCGAGAACCTCCAGCTGGCGATTTCCGGCCGCTCCGTAGCCGTATTTTCCCGTGTAGGTCTGCATCTGTTCCGAAGTCAGCGGCTCTCCGCCGGCGGAACCCGCATCCCCGAGTTTCTCAAGATAGGCCACCACCTCCTTGGCTCGATCGCCGCCAGCCTTGGCATGCGCCAACAGAGTGATGCTGTGCGGGCCCCGGATCCTCTGGACGCCGGGCGAAGACTCGACAAAAGCCCGAACCACACTCAGTTGGCCCAACATCGCCGCGGAAAAGATATTGGGTCTCGCCCCTTTTGCGAGCAAGTACTCGGCGATGTCGGCGCCCCCCATGTGGGAGGCGGCGCCAAGCGCGCTCTCCCAGTCCCCGAATCCCCAGTCCATGCTGGCCTTCGCCAAGGCGGGCCGGGCCTCGACCAGCTCTTTCACCCGGTCCAGATCCGTGTGAGCGTAAAGGACCGTATCCCGCACCTGTTCGGGGTCCTGGCGGGGGAACGTCTCAGCCACGTCATCGGCAGCCGATTCTTTCACTACGCCAAACGCGGGGACCGCCCCACTCAAGCCCAACAGGGAAGCCGCCGTCAAAAAACCTCTTCGATTCACCGAGCTTTTCATCCCGTCCTCCTCCCGCGACGATCATCTCATACGCTTTGAGTTCTTACACGCGAAACGGCTCACCCGGTTCCCCGGGGGGCCGGCGACTCCGCATTGCCAGACCGGCGCCACCATTTCGCCACCCACGTCAGTACGTCGACCCCTTACCCAACCGGCCGCGCGCGTCAGCAAGCGACACGCTGGATGCCTGGTCAGAAGAGCGCGCCGCCGCACGAGCGAAGAAGCCCCGTCGATTGACTGGACGGCGGCGACAATTGGCCGTCGCTGAGCAGGTCGAGCCTGGAGCAGGATGGGTCGCGAGCGATCCAGGCCGTTTTCATGTGCTGGTTGGCTTGGCCGTGGGGAGTGAGGTCGCCGATGGGTGCTGGAGTAGGCTCGTCGAAGGCGGAGCAATTCCGGAGCTGACTTACTGGGTCCCTGGATCCTCGATGTTGAGGAGCGCGGTTCGATACCCGGAAATCGCAAGAGAACCCGGCGCGGGCGGTCGCGGTTCAGTGGGTTTGCCCGGCGACATCAATCGCGATGTGATAGAAAACGTCAAACATGCTTTTCGCCAGGCTGTTCAAATTCTTGGGATTCGTTACGAAAGAGGAGGCGGAGGGCATCCAGTTGGACACCTCCCAGGCGTATTGGGAGGTGCAGGGGCCGGATACCTTCGCAGACCTGTTCGAAGGGCTTGTCGGATTCTTTGCGGAAGATGCCGTTCTTTATTTCGAGGGTGGCTCCCCCAGCGCGGAAATAGGCAGCTTCGTGGCCCGACACGCCATCCCCGAAGAAGCGCACCTTGCTCTGGGGACGATATGGCCGCGCCCGAAAGTTTTTCACGTCCCGGCAAAGAAAACCATCATCACCGAGTTGGCCAAGATCATGAAGCACCATGCCGAGCCGGAGTTGGCGATCCATTTCCACGTCTATCGCAACGGCAAAGTGCTTCTCGAGTGGCATGATGCATTCGATCAACCGCTCTTGATCGCTGGTTCGATCCCAGAAAAAAAGGTCGCCGCACTGGCCCAGAAGTTCGGAACGAGTCACGAGATTCTTCTCCGCGAGCGCGGCTAGGAAAACAGTGGGAGGGGACGAGATCAGATCCCTCCCTCCCTACCTCCCACCGA
The DNA here is from genome assembly GCA_041578355.1 of Acidobacteriota bacterium. Classification (GTDB taxonomy): domain Bacteria; phylum Acidobacteriota; class UBA6911; order RPQK01; family JANQFM01; genus JBFGHF01. The sequence goes on along the minus strand of JBFGHF010000566.1, from coordinate 924 downwards.
TCGTCGGTTGCACGTTCCCCTTTCCGGCCTCGGAGGTAAGCCGGGCACGAATTTCTCACTTCCTTGGGTGAGTAGCTCCGGCCTCGCACACGATCACGGCCCGGCGTGCCGATCTTCCTGATTTTGCTGAGCCTGCCCTTGAGCTGGGCATGAGGCACTGCTAGATTACGAGGGGGTCAGACCATTGCGAGGAGAGTATTGCGAATGCGCCGATTTCAACTTTGTTCTCTCTTACTGCTACTGCTCCTGGTCCTCGGCTCGACGGATGCGGCTTTCGGTCAGGTGACTTACAACTACACTGGGGCTCCCTATACAACGGCTGCGCCACCCTACGACACGACCATGTCTGTCACCGGGAGCTTTCAGCTAGCGGCTCCGTTGGCCCCCAACCAGCCTTTACAGATCATCTCGGGCAGCGTAGTCTCCTTGAGCTTTTCGGACGGTGTCCACACCTACAACGAGGCGACGATTGTCGCTTTCGCGGTAGGGACGGACGCAGCGGGGAACATCGACAACTGGTCTATCGCTCTCTCTCAGCCGGTGCCGGTGGTGGTCAATGACCCTGCGAGTTTTCTCTTCTCGGACCCGGCGAGCGATACTGCCCGTTCTGGAACTTGCAGCACGGTCAGTGCACAGATGCAATGTCAGTTCTTAGCCAATGTTAACGAAGGCCTGAGTTCCACTCCCGGCAGCTGGGAGCCGACGGTCGTTGACGCGGCTGAAATCCCCACGCTTTCGGAATGGAGCCTCATCCTACTGGCGCTGCTGCTGGGGGCAGTCGCGGTCTCCCGGTTGCGACAGCCCAGGATGGCTTGAGCTCGTCGGTAGCGCGTACCTTGCCGGTCGAACGCTTCGACCAGAAGCTGGAACCCGCTTGGTGTCGTGTCGACCCTGCTCAGTGTCAGGTTTGAGATGTGGTGCTTG
>JBFGHF010000565.1:0-3442 GCA_041578355.1 Acidobacteriota bacterium | reverse complement strand
GGCCGACGATCGCGCTGCTGGTCAAGCGGAGCGAGGGCCAGGGCCGATCCTCCTTGTCATAGAAGGTGAATCGAAAGTCACGGTTCGTCTTTTGGATAGTGTCGGATGACATGGTGTGCTTGATCTAAGTGCCCAAGAGAGACATTGTCAAGTCCGGAGCTCGAGACTCACCGAGTATCCGTCGAGATTCGGGCTACCTCGAATCGACCGTGACACATGGGAAATCCACGGAAAAAGGAGCGGTCGGTCCGTCAAGAGGGACGCAGCGCGGCGCGGGCCTCGGGCGAGTGGAGGTTACGCTCTTCCAGATATTCCGCCAAGGCTTCCTGCCAGGGTCTGAAATCGGCGAACCCCGCCGCCCGGTAGGCCTGACCGTCGAGCACCGAGTAAGCGGGGCGAGGCGCCTTGGCCCCGAACTCGCCGGCGGTGACGGGTCGGAGGTCGGGACGCACGCCGCTCAGTCGGAAGATCTCACGGGCGAACTGGTACCAAGAGCACTCTCCCCGGTTGGTCATGTGATAGAGCCCGGGCGCGCCGGATTCGAGGAGCGGCACCAGTCTGCGGGCGAGTTCGGCGGCGCTGGTGGGAGTGACGATCTGGTCGGAGACGACCTGAATCGACTTTTTCTGCCGGGCCAGGCTGAGCATCGTCTCGACGAAATTGCTGCCGCCGTCTCCCGAGGCGTTGCGGCCGTAGAGCCCGCAGGTCCGGATCAGGTACCCGGCTTGGCAGTAGCGCCGCAGGATCATTTCACCCGCCAATTTGGACATGGCGTAAACCGACAGCGGGTCGGGCCGATCCGATTCCGTGTAGGGTTTGGACTGGTTGCCGTCGAAGACGTAGTCGGTGCTGAAATGGACGAGCTTGCCGCCGATCGAATTCGCCGCCCGCACCAAGCCGTGAACGGCAAGGGCATTGACGGCGAAGCTTTCCGCCACCGCATCCTCGCAGAAGTCGACTTTGTGAAAGGCGGCCGTGTTGATGATGCAGTCGGGTCGGTGCTTCTCGACGAAGCTCTGCAGTTTGACCTCGTCGCAAATATCCAACTCCGCATGGGTGAGCAAGACGGTCTCGTGCCCGCTCAGCGCCCGACCCAGCGCCGTGCCCAACTGCCCCCCCGCCCCGGTAATGAGAATGCGCATGAGTCCGCCGTCCTCTTCATTGCGAAAGCGTCGATCTGGATTCCAAGTACCAAAATAGCATGCGAGTTCGACCCCTATTTGCCGGGTGGCTCCGCTTCCTGATGACGCCGTTCGAGCTCCTCCAGGACCTCGGCCAGCGGCACTTCTTGCTGGGTGAGATAGACCAGCAGATGGTAAAGAAGGTCGGCGGCTTCTTCGGTGACGCGTTGCCTGCCCTGGGAGGAGGCGAGGATCAATTCGATCGCTTCTTCTCCCAGCTTCTTGGAGATCTCGGCGGGTCCCTCGCGGAAGAGTCGAGTCGTGTAGGAACCCTCCGGCAGGGCTTCCTGGCGGGAGAGGACGATCTTCTCCAGACCGGACAGGAACTCCAGGGCGACGTGATCGTCGTCCTCACCGAAGCAGGAGATCCGGCCGCGGTGGCAGGTGGGGCCTACTGGATCTGCAATGACGAGAAGCGTGTCGTTGTCGCAGTCCGCGCGGACCTCGCGCAGCCGCAGCGAGTTGCCCGACGTCTCGCCCTTGGTCCAGAGCGATTTCCTGGTGCGGCTCCAGAAAGTCACCAGGCCCGATTCCAAGGTCCGCGCCAAGGCGTCGGGGTTCATGAAGCCGAGCATCAAGACCCGGCCGCTGCGGCCGTCCTGGACGATCGCCGGAATCAGGCCTCCCATCTTGTCCCAATCGAGCTTCTCAGCGGAAATCATCTCCCGTCCTTTCTCGGCGGTCACCGTCTCACCGCGATTCCTTCACGGGCCAAGAACTCCTTCACCTCCGCAATGGAGTGGCGGCTGTAGTGAAAGATCGAGGCCGCCAGGACGGCGTCGGCGCCGCCTTTTCGGAAAGCGTCCAGCAGATGGCCCGGAGAACCCGCTCCGCCCGAGGCGATGACCGGGATGGAGAGAAAACCCGAGGCTGCGGCCAGCAGGTCGAGATCGTAACCGTCCTGGGTGCCGTCTCGGTCCATGGAGGTCAACAGGATTTCGCCGGCGCCCAGAGATTGCACTCGCTTCAGCCACTCCAAAGCGTCCAGCCCTGTATCCTGTCGTCCTCCGGCGATGTAGACGTGCCAGCCGTCATGGTGCCGTTTGGCGTCCACTGCGATCACCACGCATTGCGACCCGAAGCGGGTGGCGGCCTCCTCGACGAGTGCCGGATCTTTGACCGCCGCGCTGTTCATGGTGATCTTGTCCGCTCCGGCGCGCAACAGTTCCCGGATCTGATCGATGCCGGACAGACCGCCGCCGACGGTGAAGGGAATGAAGACCGTATCGGCAACCTCGCTCACCCATTTGAGCATGGTGCTTCTGGCTTCGACGGTGGCGGATATGTCGAGAAAAACGAGCTCGTCGGCGCCTTCTTCGTAATAGCGCCGACCCAACTCGACGGGATCCCCCGCGTCCCTGAGATCGACGAAGTTGACGCCCTTGACAACGCGCCCGTCGGAGACGTCCAAGCAGGGGATGATGCGTTTAGCCAGCACGGAGGAAATCCTCCAGGCTGACGTCTCCCTCGTAGAGCGCCCTCCCGATCACGGCGCCCACCACGCCGATCTCCTTCAGGCCTCTGAGGTGCTGGGGACGGCTTACACCGCCCGCGGCGATCAGATCGATCCCCCCGCCCAGCAGGAGTCGCAGCATTTCGTAAGTCTCATAGGCCGGCTGATCGAGAGTCCCGTCGCGCTCCACGTCGGTGCAGATCACCTGGGCAACACCCCAGCTTCGGATCCGCCCCGTCATCTCTTCCAGGGTCACGGCGGATTCCCGAGTCCAGCCTCGGCTGCGAAGCTTGCCATGCTTCAAATCCAGGCTGACGATGAAGCGGTCGGCGCCCCAGCGATCGATCCAATGCTCGACCAGTTGCGGCTCTTCGATCGCCACCGTACCGAGAATCAGGAAATCGATTCCCGCCTCAATGAGCTCGGCCACGTCGCCATCGGTTCGAATTCCGCCGCCGGTCTGCACCGGGATCTCTACTTCTCGGCGGACCTGGCGGATCACCTCCCGATTGCTTCGTCCCCCGTCGGCGGCGCCCTCGAGATCGATGATGTGGAGGCGTCGGGACCCCGCCTCTTGAAATCGCAACGCCTGGGATTCGGGGCTCATCGGATAAGTGGTTTGGTGATCGTAGCGGCCCTGCCAGAGGCGCACGCAACGACCTTCGATCAGATCGATTGCCGGGATCACCATGAACCCGGTGCGGCTGCGGGCGGAGGTGTCAGCCACGAGCGGCCTCCGTGGGGAGGGGGGGTCCCATCGCCATGAAGTTCTCCAGGAGCCGAAGGCCGGGAGTCGCCGACAGCTCGG
>JBFGHF010000564.1:0-3444 GCA_041578355.1 Acidobacteriota bacterium | reverse complement strand
GGAAGGAGGCGGCAGCACCGCGGTCTTTCCATTCGAAACCTGGCGTTATCGGCATATCGAGGGCATGGGAAACGATGTCGTGATCGAATTTGTAGACCCCTCGATGACGGGCGAATTCCGGTTGGCGATCGATCCCAATCAAAAAGATGCCCTGCTCTATGTCCCGGGAGGCGGCATGACCCTGGCCGAGGAGCTGGGCTGGGCCGAAAAGCGGATGCGGCCCTTTTTCGAGCCCGCCAACGAGTTCTACCCCTTCATGCGCAGCGGGGCGGAACATAGCGCTTTTGAACGCTACGAGAGGTACGTCAACATTCAGCGCCCCGTCGAACTCAAAAACCGTTCTCTCCAAGAATTTATCGACGTCAATGTGCGCTTCGACAAGCTCCCCTTTCGTTTTCGGGACGACTATTTCCGCCTCAATCAAGCGCGAGTGATCGTTCCTCTCACGGTTGAACTGGACGACCGCGAGTTGACCTTCGCCGGTGAGGCGTCGGGAGCGGTGGCCCGGATCGGCATTTATGGAATCGTAAGCGACCTGGGCAAGAGAGTGGTTGCAGAGTTTGGCGACGATGTGCAGTCCAAGCTCTATCGAGACGCCTCGGGGCGGGCTGTGTTGGGCAAGTCGGTCTACCAGAAGACCTTGGTGCTCGAGGCCAAGGGGCGCTACCGCCTGGATCTCGTCGTGGAAGACCGGACCAGCTCCAAAATCGGATTGATCAGCCAGGCGCTGATTCCACCCTCATTTCCCGACGGCGAGCTGAACGCCAGCTCTTTGCTGTTGACGGATTTCGTTCGGCAGCTCGAGGAAACTCCCAAAGAAGATCAGATGTTCGTGCTGGGCGACCTCTGGATCCGTCCCAGCCTGGAGCGCAGTTTCTCCAGCCGCCGTCCGCTCTTCGTCTACTTTCAGCTCTACAATCTGGGACTCGACCAGAGCAGCGGCAAGCCGGCGCTCAAGACCACCTATCGCATTTTCGACCAGTCCGGGAAGAACGTCTTCGAGGTCGTCGATGAGGATGAGCAGTCCCTTCGATCTTATTCCGACCAACGGGTCGTGCTGCTGCGCCGGTTCAATCTGGGTAACTTGGCCGGCGGGACGTATGCCTTGGAGGTCGAAGCCGAAGACCGCATCACCGGCGGGACGGTCAAGTTGCGCGACGAGTTCCGGTTCGGCACTGCTTCAGATCAGGCCGGGGGCAATTGAATTCTCAGTTGAGCACCCCCCAGGTTGAGTGAAGACCCTCAGGCTTTGCCAGAGATAGCGTCGAGGCTTTGCCGGTCAGGTGCCCAAAGCCCAACCGCCAGCCGCGGTTTGAAGGACGCGTCGCCTGGAAATCTTTCCCCTTCGGACCGTCGATTGCTCTCCTGACGAGGTTCTGGCATTCATGGCACAGGCTCCGCGGGTGGTCGATCTGCCTTGCGCGGCAAAACCATTTCATGCATATTCAGAAAACGCTGCAGACAGGAGATCTTCAATGAAAAGGAGAGAACTTTTCCGGCGCTCGATTCTGGGTTTGGCGGGTACCGCGTTGGCGGCCACCTCGAAGGGCGAACCGGAAACCGCCCCCCCCGCCGAAGCCCGTAAGATCGATCCGGAATACGATGCATCCAAGGAATTGGCCCGGGCCGACTGGGAACCGGTTTTTCTGAGTCCCCACCAGAATGAGACGCTGATCCTCCTCTCCGATCTGATCATCCCGGAAACGGACACACCGGGTGCAAAAGCAGCCCTGGCAAATCGCTATATCGACAAGTTGCTGGCCGCCGAAGCTCCCGACGTCCAAAGGAGCTTTCTCAACGCCCTGGCTGGGATTGACGGGGAAAGCCTCAAGCGGCACGGCTCCGCTTTTCTCCACTTGACCAGCGGTCAGCAGGTGGAGTTGCTCAGACTCCTTGCCTACCCCCATCGTCTGGTCACCTGGGGCGACAATCGAGCCCGGTTTTCGGGCCATGATCACTTCCGGCTTCTCAAAGACTGGATTGCTCGCGCTTTTTACAGTTCCGAGATCGGGATGGAGGAATTGGGATGGGAAGGGGGCTCGTTTCACGAGGACTTCCCGGGTTGTGAACATCCGGACAGCACCCACGAATAATCTGAATCGCGTACCCAGCAGGAGATGAGAATGTCTCAGGATCCGCATTCAACGCATTACGATGCCATCGTCGTCGGTTCGGGAGCGACCGGAGGCTACGCCGCCAAAAAACTCTCCGAAGCTGGTCTGAAGGTGGTGATCGTAGAAGCCGGACGTAAGGTGACCGAGGAGGAGTTCACCGAGCATATTCCGGCGTACAAACTCGATTTTCGAAACCATTCGCCCGAGATCGTCAAAACCCGACCCATCCAGAAAATGTGCTATGCCTGCATGGAGTACAACTACGATTGGTTCGTCAACGATCTGGAGAATCCCTATAGCACGCCCGAGAATAAGCCCTTTACTTGGCAGCGCTTGAGAATCCTCGGTGGCAGGACCATGGTCTGGGGGCGGCAGAGCTACCGGTTGAGCGACCTGGACTTCAAGGGCGCCAGTCACGACGGGTACGGCGCGGATTGGCCTTTCTCCTATCCGGACCTCGAGCCTTATTACGACGAAGTCGAACGCTACGTGGGCATCAGTGGGCAGTCTGAGGGCCACCCCGCCCTGCCGGACGGAAGATTCCTGCCGCCCATGGCCATGACCTGTGGCGAGAAGTTGCTCAGAGAGCGGGCGAAGTCGAAATTCGGCCGCACCGTCACCATGGGGCGGACCGCGATCCTGACGCGAAATCACAACGGACGCGCGGCCTGCCACTACTGCGGGCCCTGCGAGCGCGGCTGCATGACCTATTCCTATTTCAGCAGCCCCTTCACGACCGTCCGCGATGCTCTCGATTCCCGAAACTGCACGCTCCTCACCAACGCCATCGTCAGCCAAGTCAATATGGACCCCGGGACCAACCGGGCCCGGGGGATCACCTATATCGACAGCGTCAGCCGCAAGACCTACGATCTGACCGCTCGCAGCGTGATCCTCTGCGCACAAGCCCTCGAGTCCACGCGGATCCTCTTCAACTCGGCGACTCGAGAGCATCCTGAGGGACTGGGGAACTCCAGCGGATTGCTGGGAAAAAACCTGATGGATCATGCCGTGGGCGCCGGCGCCGCCGGAGAACTGAGCGGGTTCGATACCCGCAAATCAGCCGGGGACCCTGCACGGCCCAACGGGATTTACGTCATCCGATTTCGCAACCTGAAGGACGGACCCCAGCACTCCCGGTTCATCCGGGGCTACGGCTTTCAAGGCGGGTGCGCACCCGACTTCTATTTCGAGGCCGAGGGGTTCGGCGCCTCTTACAAGAACGCGGTCAAGCAGGGAATGTACGGCATCCGGCTGAGCGGTTTCGGGGAGAGTCTTCCTCGGCTCGACAATTACGTGGAGATCGATCCCGAACTGAAGGATGCCTGGG
>JBFGHF010000563.1:0-3462 GCA_041578355.1 Acidobacteriota bacterium | reverse complement strand
TGCGCGGCAAGGAAAAGGATCTGTTCCTGCCGCAGCTGCAGGTCGAGGGGGGAAGCGATCTGCTTGGGGTGCCCCAGGCCGAGTTGCGCGCCCACATCGAACGCCACCTCTTCGAGCTCTCGAGGATTCCGGATCGTCTCGGTGATCTCGATCTCTTCGTAGTTCTCGACCCAACTGTGGCTCCAGTAGGCCTTCCCTTCCATCCTCAGATAGCCGAGATAACGAAACGGATTGTAGGCGATGCGTGCCTGGCTGAGCAGGATCCGGAAGGGATCGTTCCTGGCCGCCTGGATGCACGGGATCCCGCTCAGGTCGCGCACTTCTTTGAGCTCGAGAACCACATCGTCGGCAGGATCCGGCGTCGGTCCCTCGACACGCACCAGGAATTTCTGGTCGAGAGCGCTCCCGATCCCGAGCTTGAGTGATCCCATGCTCTTGATGGTGAAAAAATCGGCGCCGAGATCCGGATCCTCCAGCAGCATCTGGCGGATGTAAGGCTTGAAGGCGTTACGAAGACGGGAAGCCATCTCCCCCGGCAGGGGACCCATGATCGATTCGACCCAGCGAAAATATTCGGATCTGTCTGTCTTGAAGCCGCTCCGGATCCGGGAGACGAGTTGCGGTTCTGGAGCGGCGTCTTCCGGGTCCGACAGCGTCCGGCGGTAGCCTTCCAGGAACTGGTCGAAGACCTTGTCGATCTGCTCCTCCCATCCCCTGGCCCGGGCGGCGAGATGAAGCGACACGCCGAACCGGACCAGGTCCAAGACACCCGGACCGGTGGCCGAGTCGTCGAAGTCGGTCAGTCCTCGTCCCAGGTCGGTGACGGCGTACTGCTCGACGTGAGCGTCCCCGTGGAGGTTGAGACGCGGAGCACCCCTGAGCATGTCCTTGTAGCGCGTGCAAACAACTTGGCCAAAGCGGACGTTGATAAACCGGAAATAACCGTGTGAACTGGCGAGGACCCGTTCCAGGAGGGCGGGATTTCGGCTGAAATCGTAGTCCGCAGGACTGACGAAGAGCTCGTTCTTCCGCGGGTTCGAAGAGCGCTCGCGATTCTGGCCGAGCACGGCCCCAACAGCTCCGCAGGCCAGGCAGGCCACAAGGGCCCAGCCAAGAAAGTGTCTCTTCAAACCGTCACTCATCACGAGAGCGAGTCACGCTTCGGCCATCCCGAGCGTGAAAGTCTGCTTTTATGATCCGTAAAAGCCGGCTCGTATTCAAGGAGTCGTCGAAGTGGCTGAGCCAGGGCTGCAAAAAGGCCCCTGGCGGCTGCCTTCGCAGCGAAGGCAGCGGGTGAGCCTGACACCCATATCGTATCTGCTTGGCGATGTTTGGTTCCGTTTGTCATAGTTACGATCATGAAACCACCCCGAAAATCTGGAGTCTCCAGCCCGTATGCCGCCGACCACGACCCCATGGCCTCGCCCCGGTTTGCCGAAATCCCCACCTTCATGCGAACTCCCCTGGAACGCGACCCGTCGGCCTTGGATATCGCCCTGATCGGAGTGCCCTATGACGGAGCGACGGAAGCCCGTGCGGGGGCGCGCCACGGTCCCCGGGAGATCCGCAACATGTCGAGCATGATGCGGCCAATCCACCAAGTGACTCGCCTCAACCCTTACCGGATTTGCCGAGTGGGTGACATGGGGGACGTCCCGCTGACGAGGGCGCTGGATGTCGAAGCCAGCCACGCAGAGATTCGCGGCTTTTTTGAAGCGGTTCACGCGGCCGGGACCATTCCCCTTGCCGCGGGCGGGGATCACTCCATAAGCCTACCCATCCTGCGAGCCCTCGCAGCGGACGAGCCGGTTGGAATGTTTCACTTCGACGCCCATTGTGACACCTGGGACGAAGAAATGGGGTCCAGGTACAGCCATGGAACTCCTTTTCGCAGAGCGGTCGAGGAGGGATTATTGGATCCTCGCCGCACGATCCAGGTGGGGATTCGAGGCGCCGCAAGCTCCGAAGAGGCCTGGAACTTCGCCCGCGATTCCGGAATGCGGGTGATCTTCATGGATGAGTTCTACCGCATCGGCGTGGACGGCACGATTGCCGAAGCCCTCAAAGTCCTGAATGGGGGTCGTGTCTATCTAACCTTCGACATCGATGGTCTGGATCCCGCCTTCGCACCCGGGACGGGAACTCCCGAAGTCGGAGGAATCACGACATTCGAGGCCCAAGCCCTGCTGCGGGGACTGAGAGGCTTGGACTTCCTGGGTGCCGACCTCGTTGAGGTTGCCCCGCCTTTTGATTCCTCGGGCAATACAGCGTTGGTAGGCGCCACGATCATGTACGAGATCCTCTGTCTTTTGGCCGAGGTGTTTGCGGCCCGGGCGTCCGCCGAACCTGGGAACTCCGAGCGCTATCGAACCATTTGACTCCAGCTTTGGCTCCCTACCCTGAAAGGGTTAACCGGGACTATTCACCAGCCTTCTGCTGGGGCGCCGTCATCATCCGAATAATCCCGTTTAAGCGACTGAGCCACGATTTAGCGTCGGGTTCACCCGAAGCTTGAAGCCGGGCATGGTGTAGTGGTAGTGTGAATCACAGTGATTCAGGATGACTCACCGGGGTCTGCCGTTCGCAGGCCCGGAAAGGGGACTCAATGAACCAGCTCACCGTAAGAGGCTTCGACCGGGAACTGGAGCGCAGGCTTCGCCAAATCGCCCGGGACCGCGGTGTTTCTCTCAATCGAGCAGCCCTTTTGCTACTCCGTCGGGGTGCCGGTCTCGAGCCTCCGCATCCCGGGCACACCGTTGTGGGCGATTCTCTTGACGAGTTCTTGGGAGTGTGGTCGCCGGAAGAGGAACAAGACTTCCTGAAATCGATCGAGATATTCGAGCGGATCGACGAATCACCCTGGGCGGATGAATCAGGCGGATGAAGGTTCTGCTGGACACCAATGCGTACTCAGCGCTGATGCGTGGAGATCGGAATGTCGCGGAGTGGGTTCGCGGCGCCGAACAGGTATTGCTTTCCACGGTCGTCGCGGGAGAGCTTTTCCACGGTTTCAGAGGTGGCTCACGCTTCGACGAAAACCGACGTCTGTTCGCCAGGTTTCTCGAAAACCCCTATGTCGGCCTGCTTCCGGTGACTCTCACGACCGCAGACCGATTCGGGCGGATCGCTGCCCGCCTGCAAATCAAGGGGCGGCCGATTCCAACCAACGACGTTTGGATCGCCGCCCATGCGATGGAAAGCGGGGCCGATCTTCTGTCCTTCGACCCCCACTTCGAGTCCGTCGATGGGTTGGCTTGGGTTCACTTGCCCGCTGTCGGCTGAAGACATTCCACCGATGTCGCCGAGTACAAACGTTTTAACCCGGATTATTCATCAGGCTTCGCTTCGTTCGGTACGTCCTTCACTCATCCACCTTCCTGCCCTGCCTTCGCATCCAGGCCCGTTACAGGCCCTTCTTCGCTACTATGCGGGCTCGGACTCCTGCCTCACCTCTCCCGGATC
>JBFGHF010000562.1:0-3466 GCA_041578355.1 Acidobacteriota bacterium | reverse complement strand
CCGACGAAGATGTCGCCGACGCCCCCTTCTACAAGCCTCCCGAAGACAGCCCCGAGATGATGTACTTGCTGGAGCGGCGCGAGGAACTGGGAGGAGGGGTCCCCCGTCGCGCCGTCTCGGACGAAACCCTGGAAATGCCTCCCGCGGAACTCTTCGACGAGTTCAAGAAGGGCACCGAAGGGCGCGAGGTCTCCACCACGATGGCGTTCGTGAGAATCCTCTCCAAGCTGATGCGGGCCAATATCGGCAAGCGGGTCGTCCCCATCATCCCCGACGAGGCCCGCACCTTCGGCATGGAGGGGCTTTTCAGCCAGTTCGGCATCTACTCCCACATCGGGCAGCTTTACGAGCCGGTCGACGCGGGCAGCCTGATGTACTACAAAGAGGCCACCAACGGGCAGATTCTGGAGGAAGGGATCACGGAGGCCGGTTCGATGTCGTCCTTCATCGCCGCGGGCACGGCTTACGCCACCCACGGCTTTCACATGGTCCCCTTTTTCGTCTACTACTCGATGTTCGGTTTCCAGCGCATCGGCGATCTGGTCTGGGCGGCTGCAGACATGCGTTGCCGCGGATTTTTGGTGGGCGGCACGGCCGGCCGGACCACGCTCAACGGCGAGGGCTTGCAGCACCAGGACGGCCACAGCCACCTCTTGGCCTACCCCGTCCCCAACCTCCGCAGCTACGATCCGGGCTTCGCATTCGAGTTGGCCGTGATCATTCGAGACGGTCTGGAACGGATGTACGCCCGCAACGAAAACGTCTTCTACTACCTGACCGTCGAGAACGAGAACTACGCGATGCCGCCCATGCCCGAAGGCAGCGAGGAGGGGATCCTCAAGGGGCTCTACCGCTTCCAGGAAGGGGACAAGTCCAAATCGAGACCGCGCGTCCAGCTGCTGGCGTCCGGCCCGATCATCAATCAAGCTCTGCGGGCGCAAGAGTTGTTGTCCGAGGAATTCGGCGTGGCCGCCGACGTTTGGAGCCTGACCAGTTTCCGGCAACTGCACGACGACGGTGTCGAGACCGAGCGCTGGAACATGCTCCACCCGGGAGAGAAGCCCCGGCGGACCTATGTGAGCGAATGTCTCGATGAGACGGAAGGCCCCATCGTCATCGCCTCGGACTACGTGAAGGCTCTGCCCAACTCTCTGTCGCGCTGGTTCCCGCGCGCCCCGGTTTGCCTGGGAACCGATGGCTTCGGAAGGAGCGAGTCTCGCGAAGCGCTTCGCGACTTTTTCGAGATCGATTTCCGCTACATCGCCTGGGGAGCTCTTCAAGAACTGGCGAAAGAGAAGAAGATCAAGAAGGGCGATCTGGAAAAGGCCGTGAAAAAGCTGCAAATCGACCCGGACAAGCCCAACCCGGCACGGAGCTAGCTCAAAGCGCCCGGCTGAGGCATACTTTCAAACTTCAAGATCCAACAAGGGAATATCGGGGTTTCAGATGGCGACGGAATTCAAGCTTCCCAATCTCGGCGAGCACATCGAATCGGGGGACGTGGTGGGGGTGTTGGTCCAGGTGGGGGACCGGGTCGAAGAGCACCAGCCGATCCTCGAACTGGAAACCGACAAGGCCGTTGTGGAGGTCCCCGTTTCGGTCTCGGGCGTGGTCGAGACGATTCACGTCAAGCAAGGCGACCAGGTGAGCGAGGGACAGGTCATCTTGACTCTCGCGACCGACGGCGCGGCTGCCAAAGCCGAGACCAAGTCAGCTCCTTCAGAAAAGGCCCCGGCTGCTCAGACAGAGCCGCAGAAGGAGCCCGAGCCGAAGCAGCGAGAGCCGACTGCGGCTTCCGCCAAGCCCGCCCCCTCGCCCGCACCCGCCGAGGTCTTGGACTTCTCACCGAAAACGCCCGAAGTGAGTGAGGGACGGGTCATACCGGCCTCGCCCTCGGTCCGCCGCCTGGCACGCGAAATCGGTGTCGACATTCAGGACGTTTCCGGCAGCGGACCCAAAGGACGGATTTCAAAGGCCGACGTCAAGGAGTATTCTCGCCGCACCCGCGGCACAGGATCGGCCCTCCCCTCCCCCGCGGCGGAAGCGCCCCTGCCCGATTTCCAGCGCTGGGGGACGATTCGCAGCGAACGCGTCTCGGGAGTGCGCCGCAAGACGGCCGAGCACATGTCCCGAAGTTGGCTCACGGTGCCCCACGTGACCCATCACGACCGCAGCGATGTCACCGAACTCGAGGACAAGCGGCGCCGTTACGGTGCCAAGGCCGAAGCCGAAGGCGGCAAGCTCACCTTGACGGCAATCGTGATCAAACTGTTGGCCTCGGCGCTCAAAGTCTTTCCCAAGTTCAATGCCAGCCTCGACCTTGCCAACCAGTCGATCATCTACAAGGAATACATCCATATCGGCGTGGCCGTGGATACGCCCCGCGGACTCCTGGTCCCCGTCATCCGCGACGTCGATCAGAAGAACATCCTCCAATTGGCGGTCGAGCAGAAGGAAATCGCCCAGACGGCTCGGGACGCCAAACTGTCTCTGGAAGAAATGCAGGGCGGCACTTTCACGGTCACCAACCTGGGCGGGATCGGGGGAAGCTCCTTCACCCCGATCGTGAACTGGCCGGAGGTGGCGATTCTGGGACTCTCCCGTTCGCGCAGCGAACCGGAATACCGCGAAGGCGCCTGGGAACCGCGCACCATCCTTCCCTTGTCGTTGTCTTACGACCACCGCATCATCGACGGAGCCGAGGCGGCCCGCTTCCTGCGCTGGCTCGCCCAAGCATTGGAAGATCCCTTCCTGGTCTCGCTGGAGGGTTGAGGAAAGCCTCCCTAGGTGGCCAATATGCTCGCCGTCAGGTGGGCATGGATGCATCACCCAGGGTATACGGGCGAAGGCGCAATGCCGCAGCCATCCCGTCATGCAGCCTTCCAGGCTGCCCCCGCAACGAAGCACCCCCAGGCGGGCAGGATGCCTGCGCTACGGCAAGACCCCCGCAGGCGGGAAAGGATGCCCGCGCCAAGGCGCAACGTCGCAATTATCCCCGGATCCCAGCTTCCCACACGGCCCCTTGGCCCGCTTTTTCGTTCGACTCTCGGTGCGCCCATGGTTCGAGCTGCCGCCTGGAGGCCCCCTCGCTTACGAATACGATTACGAATACGATTACGGGCGTGAAACGACCATCGACCGCAGACCTTTGGACCAACAGTCCCATGAAGAAAACCATCTTCACTGTCCTCCTTCTCGTCATATCCACAACGGCCGCGCCTGGCGGCCCCGCCCGGCCCACCGTGGGCCTGGTCTTGAGCGGCGGCGGTGCTCGGGGGGCCGCCCACATCGGGGTCCTTCGGGCCTTGGAGGAGGCCCGGATTCCCATTGACGTGATTGCCGGAACCAGCTTCGGGTCGATGGTCGGCGGCCTCTATTCGGTGGGATTCTCGCCGGCCGACATCGAGCTGATTTTCAAATCGATTGATTGGAACGAGGTGTTCGACGAAACTCCCGCCCGCCACCT
>JBFGHF010000561.1:0-3467 GCA_041578355.1 Acidobacteriota bacterium | reverse complement strand
TACGCGCGTCGATCCGATCGAGGCGCTTCGGGCCGATTAACGGGCATGGTGTCCCCCAGCCGGGAGCCTTCGCGGTCACTCTTCCGCGAAACGAAAGCCGTGGATTTCCATTTCGGCGCGGCTGGCCAGCCACTCTCCCGGAATGTCTTCCAGATAGACGGTAAAAGCCCGGCGTGTGAGGGGCTCGATCGGAGGGCTGTGAGCACCGGGCCGAATCGGCTGGCTGACGCGCTCGAAGACGGGTACGTCGTAGTTGAAGAGCGTGAGCTTGACTTCGACTGCATCGAGCCATTTCTCACCCCCGTTCTCGACGACGCCGGCAAACATCACGATCCGTTTGCCGGCAAAGTTCTTCCCCATCTTGATGCCCCTGCTCTCCAGCATCACGTACTTGTTGTACCAGTCGAAGTCGGGATCGCCGGCCCGCAGAACACCCTCGACCGGCCCCGGCGGCGGCGCTGCGGTGCGCTGAAGATAGGACACACCCGCCACCAAGGCCGCGAAGATCACGATGGCAACGGGAAGAATCTTCCAGAGCGTGTTGGACTTCTGCGGTTTGGTGTCGAACATGGTGCTGTCCTCGCCTTCAGATTCTACGACATGATGGGGTCTGTGGGTCCGTGGGTCTGTGGGTCTCTTGGTTGGGAACAGCCCGTCCCGGTCGACCTACCGCTGCCCCGGTCGTCTGAGTCTGCTGCTCGAGAGCGAGGAGCGAGACCGAGAGCGCGAGCGAGAGTCTGCAACCAAGGGCTTGCGCGGATTTGTGCCGGGTTCTCCAAGTCCCAGGCCCTGGGGCCCCGGTCTCTGCGGTTCCTAGCGATCGATGAGGCGGAACTGGACTCGTCGATTCAGGGCGTGGGCCTCTTCGCTGTCTCCGGAAACCGCCGGCTGTTCCTCACCCAAGGAGTAGGCCACCAGCCGCGAGGGGCTCATGCCGTTGTCGAGCAAGTAGGATCGCACTGCTTGGGCTCTGCGGTCCCCCAACGCCAGGTTGAACTCCTCACTGCCTCGCGAGTCGCAGTGACCCTGGATCTCAAGATGCAATTGCTGCTGCTTCTCATCCAGCAGCCAGCGGAGATTGCCATCCAGCGTCAGTCGCGCCTCGCCCGTCAACTCGGCGCTGCCGAAGCCGAAGTAGACCGGTTTGATGGCGCGCTTGAACTGCTCCTCCAGGGGGAGATCATCCAATGACGGTTCATCGAGCGCTTCCGGTCCCTCGCGGACTTCGACCGTCACGGTCCTGAGGTTGGTGCCTCCCGGCCCTTCGGCCTGGATCCGGTAGGTGGTGGTGCTTTCGGGGAAGAGCCGAATTCGACCTTCGACGCCCAGCGACCCGATTCCGTGGTCGATTGTGATCCGGTCGGCGTTGCGACTGTCCCAGGTCAGCAAAGCCGAATCCCCGGCGGCGATGACCTGCGGCTCCAGGAAAACTTCCAATTCGGGCCGGGGCTGGGAAGGATCGGGAACCGTCGGGCCTCTGTCTTGCGGAACTTCGGGAGGCGGGGGCGGGGGTGGCAGTGGCCTCGACCCTCTGCCGCAGGCGGCCGAGAGCAGGAGGGCGAGCAGTATTGGCCCGAGGGCTGCGGATCGGGGTTGCCAAGGGAATCGACCGCCGGCGCGGACTGAAACCCGGTTCATTCGGATCGTCATGCCTGATCTTCGGCCCACCGGGGGACCGCGTCGCTTCATTCCGCGTAAAACTTGACTTCGTTGCCTGTCCGAGGGCACGGGAGATGACGCTGCCTAGCCACCCTCAACGGGCCCAACGATCACAGTCGTGTAATGTAGCGTATCCAAATATTGGCGGGCAACTCGACGAACGTCCTCCAAAGTCACTCCGTAAATCTCCTGGGGATATCGTTCCGGGTAGTCGGTTCCCAGTCCGAACAACTCGACCGAGACCAGAAAACGGGCCAGGTCGGCGTTCGATTGGAAGTCAAAGACGAAACTGCCGGTTAGAAAGTCCTGCGCCATGCTCAACTCCTCGGCGTTTATTCCCTCGCGGCGCACCGAATCGAGGATGCGGAGCAGCTCCCGTCTGGATTGATCCAGCTTCTGCGGGGAGGTGCTCAAGGAGGCGCTGAATATCCCCGGGTGGATTCCGCTGGTGGCCGTGATGTCGCAGGTGGCGCTGTACGCCAAACCCAATTCATCCCGAAGTCTTCGAGGGACCCGGCTGGCGAAGCCCGGACCGCTCCCCAGAGCCACGTCCAGAACCTGGAGGGCGGGAAAATCGGGGTTGTTGCGGCAGATTCCCAGGTGCCCGAGACTCAAGTAAACTTGGCGCTTCTGCAAGCTCTGCCGGATCGTCAGCGGTTCCATCTGTCTCTTCAGGGGCCCGAATCCGTTCTTCTGTCTCTCGGGCTCGCGCCAATCCCCGAAATGGCCTTCCGCCCACCGCTTGACACGCTCGGCCTTCACATCTCCGGCCACGACGAGCAGCGTATTGGACGGGCCGTAGTGCGAACGGTGGAAGGCGAGGGTGTCCCGGGCTGTGATTGCCGAGACGGATTCCATTGTTCCCGTCACCGGGTACTGAAGGGGTGTCCCTTGATAGATCGCTCCTATCAGCAGGTTGGACATCACCACGTAGGGATCGTCGCGAACCGCCTCGAGTTGAGTGAGGGTCTTCTCCTTCTCCTTTTCCAGGCGTTGGGCGGGGAAAACCGGCCGCCGCACGGTCTCGGCCAACAAGTCGATCCCATGATCAACGTGGTCACGTACGAAGGTGGCGGTCACTCCCGCCATTTGGCGATCGCTGAAAGTCGTCAAAATGCCGCCGAAATCCTCCACTTTGGCAGCGATCTCCCGCGCCGACATCGAGGTGGTTCCTTCGTCGAGCATTCTCCCGGTCAAGGCGGCCAAACCTGGCTGTTGAAGAGGGTTGCAGTCGGCTCCGGCCAAAACCAAGGCGCTCAAGTGGGCCAGGGGGAGGCGATCGTTCTCGACGATGAGAAGCCGGACTCCATTCGCCAGAACGCTGCGGTCGATGCGAAATCTACTCAAATCCATGAGCGCAGATCCCCACCACGGCCTTTTCCGGAGACAAAAAACGCCGACACATCTCCGCCACATCCTCTTCGGTCACGCGGGAGATTCGCTGCTCGTAGTCGAGCCAATATTCGAAGCCTCCGAGAGTCTCGAAAAGACCGAGTTGCAAGGCCTGGTCGAGGGGTGTCTCAATACTGCTCAGAAAGCTGAAGCGGCACTGAGTCTTGGCCCTCTCGAGTTCGTCAGGGTCGGGAGGATGCTCCGCCAGGCGCCGTAGTTCGTTCTCCAACGCTTGGCTCACCTGAGCCGGATCGGCGCGTCCCAGCACTTCCAGCCAGATCAGATAGAGGTACCGGTCCCAGGTGTCGGCGAATTCCGTCGAGAGCCACGAAACCACGCCCGATTCATCGATCAGGGCGGTGTAGAGGCGGGAAAGCTTTCCTTCCGACAGAATCTTGTCGAGGACGTGCAGGGCG
>JBFGHF010000560.1:0-3471 GCA_041578355.1 Acidobacteriota bacterium | reverse complement strand
GATGCGGTAGAACCGGCACCGGATATGGAAAGCTCGACACAGCTTCTCTGGGATTTGCTCCCCACGGGAATCACCTTGGCGATCGCGGTGGCAATTCTCATCACCGCACACTTTTTTCTGGAGCGCAGGCGCAGCCAAGACCTGAACAACGCTTTCAACGCCCAGCTGATCATGCTCGGGCTGACCGCGTTCGCCCTGATGGCGTTAATCCTGGCGCTGCCCATCAGCGATGCGTTGCGCGGTCAGGTGCTGAGCCTCGTCGGCGTGGTGCTGAGCGCCATCTTCGCCCTCTCCTCCACCACCTTCGTGGGCAATGCGATGGCGGGCGTACTGCTCAAAGTCCTGAAGAACTTCCGAGTGGGAGACTTCGTGCGGATCGCGGACCACTTCGGACGGGTTTCCGAACGCGGTCTCTTTCACACCGAGATTCAAACGCCCGAGAGCGACCTGACCACCTTGCCGAACCTCTTTCTGGTCACCAATCCCTTGACGGTGATCCGCTCGACGGGCACCTTCGTCCACGCCGAGGTGTCGCTCGGCTATGACATCCCGCGGACGAAAATAGAGAAGCTTCTGCTGGCCGCCGCCGAAGCGGTGCCACTCAAAGATCCCTTCGTGCATGTCCGTCAACTCGGTGATTTCTCGGTCAGCTACCGCGTGTCCGGGCTGCTGGAGGACGTCAAGCAGCTCATCACCACCCAATCCCAGTTCAAAGGACAGGTGCTGGACCACCTTCACGAGGGTGGAGTGGAAATCGTATCGCCCACTTTCATGAACACCCGGCCCCTGACGGCCGACCAGGTGTTCATCCCCCGCAAGGAGCAGACCGCCGGGGACGAGGGAGCTCCCCAGCCGGCAGCCGAACAGGTCGTATTCGAGAAGGCGGAGCTGGCCGAGTCTCTGCAAAACCGCTCCGAAGAATTGACCCAGCAAATCGAGGATCTGAAAAAGAAACTCGAGACTGCCGATTCGTCCGCAAAAGAAGGAATTCAGAAAGATGTCGACTCTCTGGAGAAAGAGCGAAGCCAGGTCCAGGAAGAGATGAAGAAGAACGAGGGTTGACCGGGGGTGAACCCGGATGATTCGCGAAGCTTCGTCACGTTCCTTCGCTCAGCGCCTCCACGCCCGGGAGGACTTTCCCCGCCAGGAACTGAAGAGAGGCGCCGCCGCCGGTGGAAAGGTGTGAAATTCGGTCCTCCACCCCGGCGGCCTTTATGGCTGCAGCCGAATCTCCGCCACCCACGACCGAGAGGGAA
Source organism: Acidobacteriota bacterium (assembly GCA_041578355.1). GTDB lineage: Bacteria > Acidobacteriota > UBA6911 > RPQK01 > JANQFM01 > JBFGHF01. Next base: position 2,215 of record JBFGHF010000560.1, on the reverse strand, counting down.
TCGGAATCGGCCAGCGCGCGGGCAACGGCCAGCGTGCCCGCACTGAACGCATCCACCTCGAAGACACCCATGGGGCCGTTCCAGATCACCGTCCGAGCCGACTCGATCCGGTCTCGAAAGGCCTCGATTGTGCGGGGCCCGATATCGAGGCCCATGACGTCGGAGGGCAGGTCGTTTCCGTCCACCAGACTCGCCTTTTCGGGCTCATCGATGGCGGGCGCCGCCCGGTGATCGCGCGGCAGCACGATTTCCGCGCTCCGATTGCGGGCTTGCTCCAACAGGGCGCTGGCCACATCCAGTTTGTCTTCCTCGACCAACGAACGCCCGGTTTGGAAGCCCTGCGCTCGCAGGAAGGTGTAGGCCATGCCTCCTCCGATCAAGAGCGTGTCGGCCAGTTTGAGAAGATTTTCGACCACCTCGATCTTGTCCGAAACCTTGGCGCCTCCCAGAATGGCCACCACCGGGTGCTCGGGGTCTCTAGTGACGCGCGAGAGGTAGTCCAACTCCTTCTTCATGAGCAATCCGGCGGCCCCCCGGCCCAGTATCGAAGGGACCCCCACCGTGGAAGCGTGAGCGCGGTGGGCGGTTCCGAAGGCGTCGTTGACGTAGTCCTGGGCCAAGGCCGCCAACTGAGACGAGAAACCGGAATCGTTGGCCGTTTCGCCGGGATGAAAGCGCAGATTCTCGAGCAGCAAAACCTGCCGGGAAGCCAGAGAATCCACCGCCGCGCGGGCTTCTTCTCCAACGCAGTCCCGGGCGAAGGCGACCGGACAGCCGAGCAGTTGCTCGAGGCGCCGGGCGACCGGTTGGAGCGAGTATTCCGGGTTGCGTCGCCCCTTGGGCCGCCCCAGGTGGGAGGCGAGAATCAGCTTGGCGTTCTTTTCCCGGGCCAGCCGGATGGAGGGCAGCGCCGCTTCGATCCGGGTATCGTCGGCCACCCGATCCCCGTCCAGGGGAACATTGAAGTCGACACGCATGAAAAGGCGCCGCTCGGCCAGATCGAGATCGCGGATGGAGAGTTTGGGCATGGGTCGTCTTCCGTCTTGTGTCTTGCGTCTTCCGTTTTCGGTCTACGCTTCTCAGCCGAAGTCGCACCGCGGGGCGGATGCTGATCTTGTGTAGACGAGCCCTTGCTGAGAGAGGCCCACCGCGGTGGAGGCAGGTCCGCGGAGGACGCAGATCGGAGGGTGCGCATCGGCACTTCTAGCTTGGCTCAGAGTCGGTCCGCCACGAACTCGGCCAGATCGAGCACCCGGTTGGAGTATCCCCACTCGTTGTCGTACCAGGAGAGGACCTTGATCAGATCGTTCCCTATTTGGCGCACGAAGGGACCGTCCACCGTGGAGGAGTGCGGATTGCCGCTGAAGTCGACCGAGACCAGCTCTTCGTCCGTGTAGTCGAGGATTCCTTTGAGCGGGCCCGCCGCCGCCTGGCGAAAAGCTTCACGCACCTCTTCCGCAGTAGCTTTTTTCTCGAGCGTGGCGGTCAGATCGACCAACGAGACCGTGGCCGTCGGAACCCGGACGGCGATTCCGTCGAGCCTGCCCTCCAGTTCGGGGAGCACCAGAGACACGGCAGCCGCGGCCCCCGTGGTGGTGGGGATCATCGAAAGGGCGGCCGCCCGGGCGCGTCTCAGGTCCTTGTGAGGAAGGTCCAGGATGCGTTGACCGTTGGTGTAGCTATGGACCGTCGTCATCAGTCCCTTTTTGATTCCGAATGTGTCGTGGAGAACCTTGGCCACGGGCGCCAGGCAGTTGGTGGTGCAACTGGCGTTGGAGATGATGTCGTGGGCCGCCGGGTCGTAGGCATCCTGATTCACCCCCAGTGCCAGCGTCACATCGGGCCCCTTTGCCGGGGCGCTGATGAGGACTTTCTTGACCTTCCCGCGCAGGTGCTTGGCGGCGTCTTCGCGGGCCCGGAAGAGACCCGTGCTCTCGATGACGATTTCGGCGCCCACGCTCTCCCAGGGAATCCGAGCCGGGTCCCGTTCGGAAAAAACCTGGATGTCGTAATCACCCACCATGATGGAGTCGCCGTCGTGACGGACAGGCTGCTCCAAGGGCCCGTATATGGAATCGTACTTGAGCAAATGGGCCAACGTGCGGGGATCGGTCAAATCGTTGGCTGCCACGAATTCCAAATCGGTGCCCTTTTTCAGGGCGGCCCGCAGCACGTTTCTGCCGATCCGTCCAAAGCCGTTGATGGCGACTTTTCT
>JBFGHF010000559.1:0-3475 GCA_041578355.1 Acidobacteriota bacterium | reverse complement strand
CGCCGTCTCCAACGCGACCTGGTCCCCGTCTTCGATTCCCCATCGGTGGGCTGTTTCCGGGTCCATTTCGGCCCAGGTCCGCCAACCGGACAGGACGGGATAGCCGAACATCTCCATCAGCATCGGGGATGCCGTTCCCAGCCGGCCGCGCGCCGTAATCGGCCGGAAGGGAACGAGGGCCAGTTCCCCCTCCGGCGTTTCACCGGGCGGCTCGAAATGAGGCAGGCAGACCTCGTCGGGGTCCGCCCCCAGCCGCAGCTGTCGGCAGGCGGCCTGCAGAGCCTGGGCCTCGCTGGCCGCGGGGTCGATCTTCCTCCCCAAAGCGATCAATCTCTTTTCCAGGGTCGTGGAGAAGAACTCGTATCGGTGAGAGTCGTGGCGGAACATGCGTTCCCAATCGGCCGGTGAAGGAACCGGATTCCACCATCCTGACTGGCGCGCCAGGTCGTCCCAAAAATCCTCCAACCCGGCGTGCTCGCTAAAACGCCAGCCCCTTTCCTCGAGAAAATGTTTCCATGATTCCTCGAAGGAGCCGCTCAAGATTGAGCCTTGCCCCGAGATGGCCAATCCCTCCAGGCGATACTTGAGGTATTCGTTGTAATCGGTCCAGGGGATCTGCAGAGTGGTGGCCCGCCGCGCCAACTGGAGAAGAACGTCTCCCGGATGGCGCGTGTCGAACAGGGGCTCAACCACCGGCGGCGCCAGCCCCAGGACACTGAACGCGGAGAAGTTTGGGGTGGTGGAACTCTGCCAACTCTCCAGATAGGTGTGTGTGGGCAGGACCAAGTCGGCTCGAGCCGCCGTATCGTCCAGGAAGGGAGTCAAGGCCACCAGCATAGGAATCCGGTCCATCATCTCGTCGAGTCTCTTGCCCGCCGGGCTCTCGTGGATCGGATCGGCGCCGGCCACGAAAAGGATTTCGACGCTCTCTGGGTCCTCCTCCAAGCACTCCACCAGGGCATGGCAGGGATCGACTCCGAAAATCGGTTCGGCTTGCGGCCGCGCCGCGAACATCGAGTCCGGCAGATCGCGGGCGCCTTCCGGCTCGGGCAGAGGTGTCAGTGGAATCGGCTGCGGCAGCACGACTCCTCCCGGACGATCGAAGCCCCCTAAAAGAGCGTTCAACGCGTGGACCGCCATCCCGTTCCAAGTGGCGTTCGGACCCCTGAGCGCCTCCCCTCCCGCCATGGCGAGGGGTCGAGAGGCCTGGGCGAAACGGCGCGCCACCCGGACCACAACGCCGGGATCGCAGCCGCACAGTTGGCCCACCCGGTCGGGGTAGTACCGTTCCAGAAGCAACCGGCGGAAGCCGAGGCGGCGCCGCCCGTCCTGTGTCCAGTCCTCGAAGCCGAAGGTCCGCCGGTCCACAAAGTCGCGATCGATGCGCCCCTCGCGAACGAGGACGTTGGCCACCCCGAGGGCGAACGCCCCGTGAGTGTCGGGCGCGATTCGCACATAACGCTCGGCCTTGGCTCCGCTTGGAGAGAGCCGGGTTCCCACGTGAAGGACTGAGGCCAGTGCCTCGTTGTCACGCTCCCCCACCAGGGCCGAGATGGCGTGCATGGGAGCGGGCCCGTCCTCAAAGAGATCGAGGCCGAAGGAGAGCACCAGATCGCTGCGGGAAAGGTCGAACCCCGGAGGTCCGGCCAGCCCCTGTGTGAGCCGGTAGGCCAGGCTCGCCTCCAACTCCATCCGGCCGAAGTTTTTCGAGCCTACCGCCAGCGTGAAATACCGAGCCAGACCCAGAAACAGTTCGCTCGGTTCGGCTGTCAGCAAGGCGATCCGATGGCCTTCTCCCGCCGACACCAGTCGATCGAGCACTTCGGCGATGCGTCCCAGCGCATCCTCCCAGCCGATCGGCCGATGCTCTCCACTGGAGGTCTTCTCCATGGGGCCTCGGAGCCGGTGCGGAGAGTAGAGGATTTCCAGAGCCGCCTGTCCCAGCGGACAAAGCCCACCGCGATTCAAGGGGTGGTTGAGGTTCCCCTTGACCCCGACCGGGATGCCGTCAACCAGGCGAACCCGTACTCCACACCCCCCCTCGCAAAGCCCGCAGATGGTCTGAGCCTCGCTTTCCAGACCAGGGCCCCGCAGCGCCAGCGAAACGAGCTCTTCCGGGACCACCCAGAAGTTTTGGCAGCCCGCCAGGCCCGCAGCCCCGCCGGCAACACCCAAAAGGCTAAGAAATTCCCGGCGCCGCAGAACCATCTCGTGGCGGCCCTCCGCCTTGTGAGTCTCAGCGGTGACAGGCGATGCAGTCGTTGCTCGCATCGGTCTCCTCATGGCAATTCATGCAGGCGTCCATGCTCATCTCAACCAGAGCGCGGGTGACGGGTTGGTCCCGGGCGCCCACCGGCCCGTGGCAAACCCCACACGCAATCTCACCCAGCGCCGCATGGCGGCGATGGGAGAAGTAGACGTGGTCGGGAACCCAGTACACCTTTTTCCACGGGATCGGTTGGCCGGCCTCGATGAACTCGATCAGTCGCGCCTCTTCCGCCGACTCGGTCAGGCTCTCCGGATGGCAGTCCACACAACTTTGTATGTTGGGAATCGTGGCCCGGACCCCGGTCAGCGCGTATAAGTGACAGTCGGTGCAGTCCGCCCCCACGTCTTCGACATGCAGCCGGTGGTTGAAAGCGAGGGGTTGGTCGACAGACCGAAAGGTCCAGGAAAGCGCCGAGCCGGCCCCCACAACAAGGCCGACCGAAATCAGAATCAGAGTCCATCTGCCAAAACCGGCTGCTGCATCGGACACTTGGCTTTCCCTCTCAGTGAACGGACTTCTCCACCTTGCCCATTTCGATCTTCATGCGCTGCACTTTCAGAATGGGTGGAGAGTAGTGGTAGAACAGCCGGGCGCTGACATTCACGGGCCCTTGCGCGCGAACGGGGAATCGAAAGCGCTCGTGGCGCGTTTCTCGAGGCCCGATCCGATTATCGGTGAGGATGCGGACTCCTTTGAGAATGGCCTCGTGGTCGCTCTGCAGCGGCCTGCCCCGCCGGTCCGCCACCACCTTGCGATAGCGCCTTTCGGCCGAGCGCGTGTGTCCTCCGCTGGTTGCGGTCACTTCAAGAACGACTTCCCGGCTCGGAATCCCGGTAGGAACCATGTGACCGGAGCTAACATTCTCGACCCGGACATCCACTTCCACCGAGTCCCTAACTCTCCGGGCACTGGTGATGTCTACCGAGAGCGCGCTGCGCAATTGTTCACTGTCACGGATCAGGCTGTGAAGATGGAACCCCTTGGCCTCGGAGGGAGCGACTCCCGAGACGACCTGACCCGGGCTGAGGACCATGTGGCAGTTCTGACACTGGACTCCATCGAGGGCATAGGGGCCGTTTTTCCATTCGTCAAAGGTGCTCAGGACGGCCACCCCTTCGGCTGTGGTCAGATTGTGGCATCCCCCGCAGAATTCGGATTTGCCGTGCAACTCGGAATACGCGACTTGATGAGCCGGGGAGGCCGCGT
>JBFGHF010000558.1:0-3476 GCA_041578355.1 Acidobacteriota bacterium | reverse complement strand
ATCGCAGTTCGTGGCGGCGATGATGCGCACGTCGGTCTTGATGATGTCGTTGCTTCCCAGGCGCTCGAGCTGCTGAAGTTCCAGAACCCGCAGGAGCTTCATCTGCAGCGAGAGCGGCATGTTGCCGATCTCGTCTAGAAAGAGACTTCCCTGGTCGGCTTTTTCGAACTTGCCCATGCGCTCGCCTCGGGCGTCGGTGTAGGCGCCTTTCACGTGACCGAAGAGTTCATCCTCCAAAAGATGTTCGGGAATGGCGCCGCAGTTGATGGCGACGAAGGCCTTTTTGCGTCGTGCGCTGCGTTGATGAATGGTCAAAGCGACCAGTTCCTTGCCGGTGCCGCTCTCGCCCGTGATGAGAGCGGTGGCCTTGGTCCGGGCCACCATGTCGGTCATCTGCAGAACCCGCTTCAGGGCGCCGCTTTCACCGATGATGTCGGGACACTCGATGCCGTTCTCGCCAGGCGGTGAGACTTCCTCCAAAGAGACTCCCGCCGCCATCAATTTGTTGATCCGCTCTTCAAGCTCGGCGATCTCGAACGGCTTGTAGATCAGGTCGGAGGCGCCTTTGCGAAAGGCCTGAGTGGCGATCTCGCCGTTCACCACCCCTGTCATCAACATCACCTTGGTCAGCGGCGAACGCTCGTGGATCTCGTCGAACACCGTGAGCGCGTCCTGATCCGGAAGGCGGTAATCCGCCAAGACAAGATCGTAGATATGGCTGGCGAGCTTGGTTCGAGCCTCCGCGGCGGTTCCCGCGCAATCCACTTCCCAACCCTCTTCTTCCAGAAAGTCTTTCAATGCGGAACTGAGGACGGTGTCGTCTTCCAGAACCAACACCGAGTGAATCTGTTCTTGGACCACAGCCATCGGGTGCCTCTCCTTGCTTGGATCTCGATCGATACGGGTCGGGCCGAGAAGCCCGTTTTCCCCCCCGCGAATCCCCAAGGCCGAATTCTGTTTTGCAGCCGAATCTTACAGTGCATCCATAGCGGATTTTGTGATCAAAGTCTCATTTTCGCTCACAACCGACAATTTTTTGACGGTTGAGCTTTCGCAGGCCCGCAAACTGCTGCGATCGCGGGGGTTGGGGAGTTGCCTGGGCGAGTCTGCTCAAAAGCGGGGAGGGACCGCCGGCTTGCTGAGAGGCGACGCCGGCGGTCATCGAGGGGCAGAGAGGGGAATTACACCGCTGGTCGGGAAGAATAATGGTCGAGCAGCTTCATTCGACGCAGCTTTTCCACGAGCGTGGTCCGTTTCAAGAAAAGGAGTTCGGCAGCCTTTCGTTTGTTTCCGTTGGTACGCTGCAGGGATTGACAGATGAGGTGCTTCTCGAGGTCCGACACCACCTTGTTGAGGTCGATCCCGTCTTCGGGTATGACGGGGAAGTCGGACCGCCGAAAAGCGTCCCGCATGGCTTCGACCTGCTCTTCGACTTCGTCGAGGATCGACACGCTGGCCAACGAAGGGAAATCGACCTCGGTCAGGAACTCGGTTTCACCCGCCAACACCGAGGCGAACTCGAGCAGGTTGCGCAGTTCGCGCACGTTGCCCGACCAATGGTGGCTCATCAGCAGTTTGAGGGCGTCGGTGTCGAGCTTCTTGGGCGTCATTTCGCAAGTGGCTCCGATCTGACGCAGAAAATGAGCCGCCAACAGGGGTACGTCTTCGCGTCGCTCACGAAGGGCGGGCATGTGGACCGGGATGACTTTGAGCCGGTAATAAAGATCTTCGCGGAAGTCCCCGTCCGCGACTTTGGCCTCCAAATCCGAGTTGGTGGCCGCGATGACGCGCACATCGACTCGAACGGTTCGGTTGCTTCCCAGCCGCTGAAACTCTCTCTGCTCGAGAACCCGCAGCAGCTTGGTTTGCAGGACCAAGGGCATATCCCCGATCTCGTCAAGAAAAACCGTCCCTCCGTCGGCCGCCTCGAAGCGTCCGGCCCGCGATTCACGCGCATCGGTGTAGGCGCCCCGCACGTGTCCGAACAATTCGTCTTCCAGCAGCAATTCCGGTATGGCCGCACAATTGATGGCCACGAAGGGGTGGCTTCGTCTGGGACTGGCATCGTGGACCGCACGCGCCGCCAGCTCTTTGCCCGTGCCGCTCTCCCCGGTGATCAGCACTGTGGCGTCGTGCCGGGCCACCAAGTCGATCAGTCGAAACACCTTCTTCATCTCGCTGCTGGAGCCGACGAATCGCTGCGGCTGAATCGAGGGTGGCGGCGAGTCACCCTGTTGGTTCATCAGCAACTGTTCTTTCTCTTCGAGCAGGACCCGTATCCGCTTTTCCAGCTCTTTGAAGGTGAAAGGCTTTGAGATCAAGTCGGAGGCCCCTTGACGGAACGCCTCGCTGGCGACTTCGATGTCCTTGGCCCCCGTCATCAAAAGGATTTTGGTCAGGGGCGAGCGAATTTGGATCTCATCGAAAATGCTGACGCCCTTGGCGTCGGGAAGGAAGTAGTCGGCAAGAACCAGATCGAAGACCTCCGCAGTCGATATTCGTTTCGCTTGTGCGGCCGTGGAAGCTCGATGAACGAGCCAGCCCTGCTTCTCGAGAAAAGTCTGCAGCAGCTGCGCCAGGGCATCGTCGTCTTCCATGACGAGTACGGAAAATCGGCGTTCTTCGTTGCGGTGTTCCAAGGCTCCCCCTTATCCTTGCACGTCCAAACGCTGGCAGGTCTCAGCCGTTCCAATCGACCTGTTTTCATCCTGCGCAATTCGTTGTAAATTGTCAATAAGTTTTTTCTTTCGTTGTACTATGATTTACAAAAATCGCGGTACTACGTGGGAAAATTTTTTGAGGGACTTCAGGAAGCGAGCCGGACGCTGCCGGCGCAGGGAGGAAAGCCGGTGAATAGTCCGGGCCTAAAGTCGCCGGAGGGCTCGACCGATAACGCTGAGAAAACCGGAAGATGATGATGTTGCAACTCGACTACAAGGTTTACAATCTACTCCGCACCAATCAGATCGGTCCCGCGACCCGGCGAGCGCCGGTCCCGGCCGATAGCCACTCCAAGGTGAAATCGATTCCCAGGGTGAGCAGGTCGGCGGCTGCAAGGGTGGCGGGCGCCGATCGGGTCCGCGGATTGATCAACTTCGAATTCGTGCCCAGCGGCAAAGTGCACCTGAACCGGGAGGCGCGCGAGCACATCATCGATTTCTTCAAATAGGAAGCAGCTTGCGAAAGAAACTTTCCGCGTTGTCGGTGCTCGTGGTCGAAGACGACAAGGATCTTCTGGGCGCCATCAGCCAGTTCCTTCAGATCCGCGGTTTTGTAGTGACCGCCTGTGCCAACGCCGGCGACGCGATCGAAGCGACGCGGTCGACGCACACGCCTTTCGACATCCTGCTGGCGGACCTCAAGCTCCCGGACGGCGACGGACTCAGTGTTCTCAAGGCGGCGAAGGAACGCCACCCGGGCACATTGGCGGCCATTCTCACCGGATACGCTTCTCTCGAGACCGCGCTCCGCTCGAT
>JBFGHF010000557.1:0-3478 GCA_041578355.1 Acidobacteriota bacterium | reverse complement strand
GACGAGACGATCGTGTTCCATTCGCTCTCGGAGGATCACCTGGCCAAGATCGTCGACATCCAACTCGACCGTCTCCGCGAGCGCCTGGCCGACCGGCGCATCGCTCTCGAGCTGAGCGACGAAGCGCGCCGTCACCTGGTGCGCGTCGGCTACGATCCCAACTACGGCGCCCGCCCCCTCAAGCGGGCCATCCAGAAGGAGATCGAAAACGCCCTGGGAAGGTTGATCATCGAAGGCAAGCTAGCCGACGGCCACAAGGTGATGGTCGACTTCGACGGCGGCCGCCACGTCCTCACTTTCGACGTCGCCGACCGCACCCCCGAGCCCGACAAGGAAGCCGCAATCAGCTAGTCCGTGGCACGAGCTATGGGTCCATGGGTCCATGGGTCTTATGGGCTGCTTCTGAGAGTCCTGCTGTCGGCCGTGTCTCTTCGCTGCCGGGGATCACGAGCCGAAATGCCCGTGCCGCGTTCAATCCGTATCACTGAGAAAGCGAACCACGTCCGAGATGAAGGTGTCACCCGGGGCGCGGGAGCCGAATTCCTGGGCGCCGGCTCGCTCGAGCGGGCCCTGGTACTTGAAGAGCTTGTCGACTTTCGCCCGCTCTGCCTGACGCTCGCGGATCTTGCGGGCGCGGCTCAAGCCGCCTTGCTGGATCCAGCGCAGCAGGCGATCGAGCTCCCCCAGGTCCAGCCAAACTCCGTCTTTGGAGCAGACGTCGACGATGACTCCGCTGCGCTTCTCAAAGTTGCAGCGGTTCATCAACTTGTCGCAGACCAGGCAGCGGCGATAGAGCGCACCCTTCTGACCGGCGGCCGAGACGGGCGAGGAGACCGCCGACTCGTTCAACCAGGCGATTTCGCGGCGCCGGGCGCGCTCCTGCAAGCGCCCGAACAACTCGTGCCCCAGCCAGAGTCCCCCGCATTTCCCGCACTCCAGCACCGAAATGTCCTCTCCCAGCGCCCGGCTGTCCAACTTGCAACCCTCGCAGACCGGACATCCGTATTCGGTCTTCTCACCCGCCGGCCCCGTGGGTTGGATGGCCATGCCGCAGTGGTGGCAATAGCGGGCGTTGTCCGAGATGCGGGTCAGGCATCCCGGGCAGACCGTGTGAAGATCGCGCTCATGCAGCGTAAAGTCGGCCTTGCAAAAGGAACAGCGGGAGCTCCCTTTTCGACGCGCCGCACCGCACGACGAGCAGCGAACCACGTCGGCGCTGGAGCTGCGGGGATGAGGCACGCGGATCAAGGTTCCACAAGCGCAGTGAAAGCAGGAACCCGGAGGTTTGCCGGCGGCGTCGTACTGCAAGCTGCAAGCCGCGCAGGCCACCAGGAGCCGAAGGCCTTCGGGTTCTTCCGGCTCTGGAGGAGATGTTTTCATGGAAGTGAACGGGCCCTATTGCGGAATCAGGAGAACTTGGCCCGGGCGAATTCGATTTGCGTTTCTGATTTCGTTGACACTCTGCAGACGCGAAAGGGAAACGTTGAAACGACGCGCGATATGGTGCAGCGTGTCCCCCAACCGAACGCGGTACCTCGACGGCTGCTTGGGGGAAGAGGCCACCACCGGAATCCCGATCACCTGGCCCGCATGAATGGTGTGCCGGTTGCGAATCCCGTTGGCTTCCTGAAGTAGAGAAATACTGACCTGAAAGCGCGAAGCGATTCCACCCAGCGTATCGCCCCTGCGAACCCGATAGGGCATCATCCCGTCGGGGGGGGCGCCGGGTTGGTTTTCCAGCTCTCGAACAGCCGCCAAGGCGGCGGGTTGACGGCCAGGAGGGAGCCGGAGGTCCGTTCTTCCCGGCAGCCAACGCTGCTCCCAGGCCCGGTTGGTCAATCCCGGATTCAGATCCCGCAGCGCGGCTTCTTCTATTTTCGCGCTCTCCAGAAAGCGGTCGACGTGGACACCCTGTGACAGGTGCAGCAGATCGAAGCGGATGGGAGGCTCCAGGACCAGTTCGCCGAAATAACGGCGGTAGTTTCCCGACACTTCCAGAGCCGCCAGAAACTCCGGGTAGAAATTCCGCGAGGCGAAGCCGAAGAGACGCGAGCGGTAGTGCTTGACGATCTGGCGCAGATCGTCCCCGTGCTTGCGCTTGGCCCGCAGCATCCCGTTGCGGCCGTGATTGTAGGCGGTCAAAGCCAACGGCCAATTCCCCAGAGCACGATAGTTGTCCTTGAGGAGCTTGGCGGCAGCGCGAGTGGCATGGATGGGATCGAGGCGCTCATCCAACAGCCAACCGATGGTCATGTAGGAGCGCCCCGTGCTGCGGACGAACTGCCAGATCCCGCTGGCGCCGACCCGCGAGCGGGCCCGGTAGTCGAAGGAGGACTCGACGTGAGGCATCTGAGCCAGTTCGACGGGCAGTCCCTCTTCGCGGAAGATGTCCTCCATCACGTCCATGTAGCGCCCCGAGCGGACGATGCCCGCCGCGAACTTCTCTCGAATCCCCCGCTGATAGCGAAGCCTGTCGCGCAGTTCGCGGAAGAGCGAGGGCGACGGTTCATAACCAAGCGCCTCCAGCTTGTCGAGCAGCGGCTGATGTTCCGGCCCCGGCTCGACGCCTCGGCGAAGGTCTTCTAACAACTTCGCCAGCTCCTTCTTCCTGGCGTCCAGGAAACGGCGTTGGCGCTTGGCTTCGAGGCGGTCGTTCTCGATGACCCTCTCCACCTGGATCACTTCGTAGATCAACCGCAGATCGCGGCGATCGTGAAAAACGATATCGGTCTCTCCGTAGCGCGCGAACATCAGCTTCCAGAACTCGATCTCGTCTTCGAATCCTGCCGAGGGAAAATCCTCGGCGACCTGCTCCAGGTCAAAATCCTGACCGATCGCGGCCGGAATCGAGAGCATCCAGATTAGCGCAAGCCAAATACCTATCCGCATGAGCTTTTTCATGTTAGCAAATGCTGTCAATACGATCTTGTGATCCACTTCCTATCATATCGACAGGGTCTGATGGTTCTTTTCACCCCCGGGACCCGGCCCGACAGGCGTCGAGGAGATTGCGGAGACGCCGCGCAGCCGCGCGAGCGGCTTCCTCTCTGCTCGTTCGGGGAAGAAAAGCCTCGAGGCCTGCCCCGAGCCCGAATCTCGGAGCTTGAAAGCCTGAAGTCCGCAGCCGTACCTGTGATTCTGCTCACCGAGCCGACTTTCGATACGTGGTCTACTGGCGGTCGGGTCCGGGGACGGCAGCGGTACATCGAACGGGCGAGGAGATTCTCGTGGCGACAGGAAACCGATTGGCAGACGGCAAGAGGCTCACCGACCGAGCCAGAGTGAATCATCCATGCAGTTTTCTGATCGGGGACAAGACTTGGTTCGGCACCATCACGGACCTCTCCCTGGGAGGAGCTTTCATCGAGTCGGCTCAATGCTCTCCTCAAGAAGATCAGGAAACGGAGGTCCGCTTCGAGTCCTCGGAGCGGGAAGTCAGGCTCAGCGGACGGGTTCGTCACTCGGGGCGCTTTTTGGT
>JBFGHF010000556.1:0-3478 GCA_041578355.1 Acidobacteriota bacterium | reverse complement strand
GCGATGATGATCACGGGCAGGATCAGAAGCGCCAGGGTGAGCGCCCCGGCCAGCAAGCTGCGGCCCAGACTCAGGAATCGCACCAGGATAGCCAGACCGAGCAGACCGTAGAGGATGGAGGGGACGGCCGCCAGGTTGGCGATGTTGATCTCGACCATCTGCGCCAGCCGCCTCTTCCAGGATCGGTCTTCTCGAGCATACTCCTCGAGGTAAACCGCTGCTCCGACGCCCAAGGGCACCGCGATGAGCGCGGTGAGCACCATCATCCAAATCGTCCCCACCAAAGGCGCCAGAATCCCCGCCCGCGCAGCCCGCCGGCTGGGATAACTGGAAAGAAACTGGTAATCGATCCTTCCCGCGCCCGTCCAGAACACATTGACCAGCAAGACCAGCAATACGACCAGAGAAGCCACCATGGCCAAAAGACAGACGCCGATGAAGAGGCTCTCGCGCCAATCTTGAAACCGCTTCGCGCGGACCCTTGTCGACCGATTTGTTGCAGTCGCGGAAGTCATCGGTAGACCTCCCGAAAGCGGCTGCGCAGCCGAAAGCTGACCAGGTTGAGAATCAGAGTCGAGAGAAACAGTGCCATCCCCACGACGAAGATGGTCTTGTATTCGAGCGTTCCGGCGGGCGTGTCACCCAGACTCACTTGCACGATGTAAGCCGTCATCGTTTCGACGGGTCCCAGCGGATTGACGGTGAGACGCGCTTGCTGTCCGGCGGCGATGGCCACGATCATGGTCTCTCCGATGGCTCGCGAGATGGCCAATATGGAAGCCGCCGTGACCCCCGAAAAGGCAGCCGGAAAGACGATTCGGAAAGAGACCTGAAGACGGCTCGATCCCAGAGCGTAGCCGCCTTCGCGAAGCCCGTTGGGGACAGCCCGAAGAGCATCTTCACTGAGCGACGAGACCATGGGCAGGATCATGATCCCCATCACGATCCCCGGGGAAAGTGCGTTGAACCCCGCCAGTCCGGGTACGAATTTCTGCAGGAACGGCGTCACCGTGAGCAGAGCGAAGTAGCCGTAGACGACCGTGGGGATGCCCGCCAACACCTCCAACACGGGTTTGACGATCGATCGCACTCTCGGGCCCGCGTACTCACTCAGGTAGAGGGCGATCAACAGGCCCACCGGCAGGGCCACGCACATGGCGATCGCCGACACCAGGGCGGTGCCGCTCAGCAACGGCCAGATGCCGAAGTGCTTCTCGGCGAAGAGGGGCGTCCACTGGGTGTCCAGGAAGAACGCTCCCAGCGAAACTTCGCCGAAGAACTGCGCCGTTTCGTAGAGCAGCACGGCCACGATGCCGAAAGTGGTGAGAATCGAGAGCGATGCGCAGAAGAGCAGCAGATACTCGATCACCTTTTCGCGAAGGGCCTGGTTCGGATCCGCTTGGGCCCTGTCCACTTTCACTTGGCTTCCTCGCGCAGTAGCGCTTCCACCGATACCCCCACCTGCGAGCCTTCCCCACCAAAGAGCGTGCCGGTCACGCGGTTTCGGAAACGCTCCAACAGGAGTGCGTAGGCTTCGTCCGGCAGAGGGATGTAGCCCACCTCACGGACCAGACTGGACGAATTGGTCAGGTAGAACTCGATGAATCTCTCCACCTGGGGACGGTCGGCGGAATCTCTTCGGACGTAAATGAAGACGGGCCTGGAAAGCGGTTGATAGGTGGAATTGGCCACCGTCTCGGGGCTGGGAAGAATGGGTCCGTCGCCATTGGACGGGTCACCGTCGTCGACGGGGACGGCCTTCAGCTTGTCCTGGTTTTCCTCGTAATAGGCGTAGCCGAAAAAGCCCAGCGCGTTGGAATCGGCCGCGACCCCCTGAACCAGCACGTTGTCGTCCTCGCTGGCCGTGAAGTCTCCGCGGCTGGCGCCCTCTTCTCCGCCGATGGCCTGGGTGAAGTAATCGTAGGTCCCGGAATCGATGCCCGGGCCGAAGAGCTGGATCGGCCGGTCGGGCCATCCCGTGCGGACTTGATTCCACCGCATCACCTTGTCCTGGGCCTCGGGCCGCCAGAGACGCTTGAGCTCCTCGACCGTCAGCAGGTCGGCCCAATCGTTGGCGGGGTTGACGACGACGGCGATCCCGTCGTAAGCCACGGGCAATTCGATGAACTCGATTCCGGCCTCTTCGGCGGCTTCCAGCTCGGAGGGCTTGATGGGACGCGACGCGTTGGAAATGTCCGTCTCACCGCGAATGAACTTCTTGAACCCGCCGCCGGTCCCCGAGACGCCGACGGTCACTCGCACGGCCGGCTCCTCGGCCCGGAATTCCTCCGCCACGGCCTCGGTGATAGGATAGACCGTGCTCGATCCGTCGATTCGGACCATTCCGCCCAGCTCGTCTCCCGACACCGGCTGCTCGGAGCTGCAGCCGGCGAAAAGGAGAAGAGCCGTGGCCAGCGTCACCAGAAAACACCTTTTGTTCATCTCGGAAGCCTTCCTCCTGCTTGGGCCGGAGGGCACTAGTCCCGTCCCGCCGGCGCCTTAAAACTCAACCTGAATCCTGGTCTGGAGTATGTTGGCGTCGCCGACTCCGTCCAAATCCGAAAAGACGTAGTTCCACATCCATCGGGTATTGGGGTTGAGAAACCAATTGACCCCGAAGCTGAAATCGTTGAGCTCGCCGCCGCGGACTCCCGCGTCGTTGAGATCGAGGCGCGAGTAGCGCGCCGCCAATTCCCACGCCCCGCGCCCGCGCCCCGACTTCTCGAAGAAGTTGGACTCGGGAGATACACGGTCAAACGCCGCACTGGAGGTCTTGTAGTTGCGATGATCCTGTGTCAGGAAGAACCCACCTTCCACATAGAACCCGGTAAAGCTCGGATCGGGACCTGCGGGAGCGTCGAGCCTCGACCTCATGAACTCGCTTTGCAGAGAGAAACGGCCGTTGACCAAAGCGGTTTCCAGGCCCAGAAGATGAGCCGAGTCCGCAAAAAGCACCCCCGTATTGACGAAATGCAAGGCCAGATGAGACTCGGGTCGCTGGCGATAGCGCACCGCTCCCAAGGGCGAGTCCTGGCGGCTGTAGGCGATTCCCAGATGAAGCAGTTTCTCACCCTCGTCCTGGTACCAGGGCAGTCCGGTGAGACGAGCTGTGACGTTGTATCCGCTGTCTCTCACCGAGGTCGCCGCGTCGTCGGAATCTCGAAAAACGCCGGCCGCCCATGTGACCCGTTCGTCGAAGGCGCCGTTTTGAATCAAGATTCCCGTATTTCTGGAGGGGGCGAATACATTCCCCAAGGAGCGTTCCAGGAAAGTGAGGTGCTTGCTGCTGGTCAATTCCTCGAGGCTGAAAGGTTCTTTCTGATGCCCGAAGCGGATCGTCCCCAGACCGGGCACGTCCTTGATTCCCACATAAGTGTCTTTGAAAGCCGACTCTGCTCCCGCGAAATCAAACTGAGCTTTGTATTCGACGTGATCGTAAATCGTTCCCGACAAGTAGAGCCTGGCCCGGCGAAACTCG
>JBFGHF010000555.1:0-3480 GCA_041578355.1 Acidobacteriota bacterium | reverse complement strand
TTCGACCACCTTCGCCGCGACGGCTTCGACCTCGAGGGTCCTGGCGGACTTCATCAACCTGGTCGGCCTGGCGAGCATCCGCGGCGAGCGGCAGCAGCTGCTCTGGTGGCGGCGGCTGGTGGTTTTACTGGTCGCGATCAACACCTTCTGGTATCTGCTTCTGGGAGTCCCGGTGGCGATGGTCATCATCGGAGGCATCGCCCAGGCCTCGATGTTGCCCATCCTGGGGTTTTCGACCATCTACCTGCGCTACAAGCACACCGATCAGGCGATTCGCCCGGGGCTGGTGATCGACGCGCTGCTCTGGCTCAGTTCGTCTCTGATGATGGGTTTTGCGATCTACACCCTGATTGCACGGCTGGCGGGCTAGCCCCTGAAACACAGGCATCGCTGCCTGTCGGTGCAATCGCGCCCGTCATTTCCCATTTCTCATCATCAAACATCTCACTTTGCCGTTCGCGTTGTTCTCACTTCTCCGTTCCAAACCAAGCTCCGAAGTTGGGCCCGACGGTGAAAATTCAATTTTCAAGCTGTGACCCCGGGCTGGGGAGGCAATAAAAACCGGGAGGAAACGCGAAAAAGTTAATTTTCAAGCTGTGACCCCTTAGAATTCCGGGGATGTTGAAAATCAATCGGACCAAGGAGCGGCTCGCTCACGGGGACGCCTGTTTCGGAACCATGGTGCGGAGTTTCAACTCACTGGACGTCATCCCGATGGCGGCGGCCGCGGGCTGGGATTACGTCATCCTCGACAGTGAGCACTGCGGCTTCGAGTCCGAGACGATCTCGGACCTCTGCCTGATCAGCAAGTACGAGGAATCTCTGACGACTCTGGTGAGGGTGCCCGACAAACTCTACCACCACATCGCCCGTGCCCTCGACTTGGGCGCCGAGGGCCTGGTGCTGCCTCGTGTCGATACTCGTGACGAGGTCGAGAGCATCATTCAGGCCGCCAAATACCATCCCCTGGGAAAACGCGGGGCGAGCGTTTCACAGATCGCCACTCGATACCGACCGGTGCCTGCCCGCCAATACCTCGATTGGGCCAATCGGGAAACTCTGATCGTGATTCAGATCGAGTCGCAGCAAGCAGTCGACAACGTCGACAACTTGGTCTCGGTCGAGGGCGTCGACGCGGTCATGATCGGTCCCTTCGACCTCTCGCAGGACATGGGAATTCCCGGTGAACTCGATCATCCGCGCGTGGCTGACGCCTACCGGAATGTGATCGCCGGTTGCCGAAGACACGGAGTTGCCGCGGGTGTCCACCTCCAGACATTGTCCTCCGCCCGCGAGTGGATTGGAGAGGGAATGCGGCTGATCACCTTCCAGTACGATTCGCTGATCTTCAAGCAGCGTTCGGCAGAGCTTCTGAAAGGTCTCAAGGAGACTTGAAGAATCGATACCCGAATCGGAAATCCGAGACCGGAAGCCGTCCTCAGGTCCAGCGCTTGAGGGGGTGATCCCGCCGCTCCAAAGGAAAGGGCACCGGCCGCCCCCCTTGGACGTGGGACTCGAAGACGGCTTGCGTCATTTCCACCGACGCCCGGCCGTCCTCCAAGCTGACACGAGGCCGCCGGTTGTCCTCGACGGCGCCGATCAAATCGGCGACGATGGGCGTATAGTGCCAGACCCTGGAGGGTCCGGGCCGCGGGACAGGCGCTTGGGGCAAGGGGCGCCAACCAGTCCCTTCTTTTCCCGGCGCCCAAGACGGCTCATTCAACCAGAAGATCTTTGGAACCCGGGTCATGCGGATCGTCACAACGCCTCGGGTGCCGTAGATTTCGATCCCCCAGCGGCCCTGATTTCCGTCGTCGTTCTTCATCGACGAAAAATAAGCGTTGACGCCGCCCGAGAACCCGAAAGTGGCCTGCAGCCGGTCTCCGACCACGGGGCCGAGAGGCTCGGTGGCCTCCCCGACGTCGGAAGGCAGGGCCTTTCGACCACCCACCTGGATCGACGCCGAACACCAACGCGGAGGACCCAGGAAGTGAATCATCATGTCGAATGTGTGCGCACCCATGACGATCAAGTCTTCCCCGCCGGCCCGGTGGTCCTCCTTGCCGCGCGAACGAACCTCCAGAACTTCCCCGATGAGTCCTTCTTCCACGATCAGCCGCCGCGCGTGCTCGACCACGGGCGAAGCCCGAAAATTGAATGCGATGGACCATTTCAGGCCGCGGCCTGCGACGGCCTCGTACATGGCGTCGGCCTGGGTCAAGTCGACACAGAGAGGCTTCTCGATCAACCCGTGGGCGCCTGCCTCGGCGCAATGCAAAAGATACTCGAGGTGCTTTACCGTCCAGCGCGGGCCGATCGAGACCAGGTCCGGCTTTTCCTCGGTCAGCATTCGGCGGTAGTCCGCATAGGTTCGCTTGGCTCCCGCCTCGGCGGCGCGCCGCTCGCGACCCGTCGGCTCGGGGTCGGCCAGACCCACGACTTCGACCGCGGGATGAAGTCCCCACATCAAGTGCAGGTCGTGGCCGTATCCGCCCCCGGCGCTATCGCCGATCACACAGGCCCGGTATTTTGAAGGAGAGCCTTGGCCGGTCCGGGTGATGCCGGTCAGAGACAGTCCCGCCGCCGAATGAAGAAAAGTCCTGCGGTTCACTTCATCGCCTCCGCTTGAAGGATGCCATCGCCGGGCCAGAATTGTAAGCCATCTCCTCAGCTAGGATCCGTCGATTCTCCCCCGGCTTTCGCTGCCATGGGCGCATCGTGCTACGATTCTTGTTGGAGTTGCCTCATGAAAAAGCTCGTTTTCTGCATAGTTGCACTTGTTCTTCTGACTCTGCCGGCGGCGGCCTTCGACAACCACGTCAACGGCAAGAAGGTCTTCGAGGCCGAAAAGTGCTCCATGTGCCATGCCCTCTCCAATTTGGGCATCGAAGCCACGACCAAATCGGACAAGCTCAAGGGTCCCGACCTCGTCGATGTCAGCAAGAGGTACGAGGGGGACTGGCTCGCCAAATACCTCAAGAAAGAAGCAGACAAGGACGGCAAGAGCCATACAAAGCCCTTCAAGGGCAGCGACGAAGAACTGCAAGCCTTGGTGGACTGGCTGCTCGAGCAAAAAAGCGAATGATCGACGGGACACGCCAACAGGCGCCGTGAAGTGGTGGGACGGAATTCTTTGGAGTGCAGGGGCTTGCTCCCGCTTTTCCTAAGCCTCGCGTTGGTGTCTTTGTTGACGGTGGTTCGCAGATGAGAAAGCGGCGGCAAGCCGCCGCACTCCAAAGGCCGACGGTGTTCGCCTGGAGTCTTGAGACAGTCTCTTACAGCCCTGAGTTCCATCCGCCTCTCGGAGCATAGCCTGGAAAGCCGCGACGGGTTAGATCTTGAGCAATAACATGATCGGCAGGGGAGCATTACGAAATTTAACCACAGAGGGCACCAAGAGGGGCGAGGAGGTTCCCCGCTTACCGCTCACCGCTTCACCCAAACCGCGGTCAGTAGCGGTCAGCAGTCAGCGGTGAGCAG
>JBFGHF010000554.1:0-3482 GCA_041578355.1 Acidobacteriota bacterium | reverse complement strand
CGGAGTTCCACAGCGGATATAGAGGCTATTCGATCGAGTTCCTGAACCGAGTGCCCTTCGAGGTCAATACCAACGATTTCCATTTCGACACGGAGATCCTGCTTCAGGCCGCTCACGTCGGCGCCCGCATCGAAGAGTTCGCCATACCCACCCATTACGGCGACGAAATTTGTTATGTGAACGGGCTGTCCTACGCCTACCAGGTGCTGATGGCGACGATTCGCTTTCGGCTTCACCGCGTGGGCGTGCTCTGCGATATGAAGCTGCGCGACTTGCAGAAGACGCACCACGCGGCCAAGTCCGGGCATCCCTATGCCTCCGACGTCTTGGCCTGGCGGGCCTGCCAGGGCGCACGCGCCGAGCGCGTGCTCGATATCGGGTGCGGCCCCAGATTCGTGGCCGGCCGCTGTCGCGAAGCCGGGTCGAGCGTTCACCATCTTCATGTGGACGACGCTGCCGAATGGCTGCGAGGGAATCAGGAAACGCAACCGGGAGCCGCCGATTTCGACACGATCCTGCTCCTCGACGCTTTGGAGCACTTCGAGGACCCGGAGCGCTTTCTCGTCGAGTTGCGAACCCGTAGCCGCGGTGATGCGGGCAAGCCTCCGCTCTTGATCATCAGCACTCCCAACGTGGCCTTCATCGCCGTCCGGCTTTTTCTACTGCTGGGGCGCTTCACT
Organism: Acidobacteriota bacterium; assembly: GCA_041578355.1. Classification (GTDB taxonomy): domain Bacteria; phylum Acidobacteriota; class UBA6911; order RPQK01; family JANQFM01; genus JBFGHF01. The sequence continues at coordinate 2,802 of JBFGHF010000554.1, read as the reverse complement.
TATGCCGAACGGGGGATCCTGCACTTCCATCACAGACGCCTCTTCACCCGCGCCTCGCTGCTGCGTTCTTTGCGCGATTGCGGCTACGTGGTGGACTCCGTGGAAGGCTCCCCGGTTCCCTTCGCCGCCGTCCTGGGCGGCCGAACGGGCCGGGTGTTGGAGGGACTTTCCCGGCTCGCGGCCCGAATCTGGCCCAGTCTGTTCGCATTCCAGATCGTGGTAGCCTGCCACCCCTTGCCAGGTGTCCGCCAGCTGTTGGGGGAGGCCGAGGAGGTGCGAGCCGAAGCCGTGGGGTGACGCCGGCAGCGGTTTCGCTCTGTCAATCCACTTTTTCGACTCCGACCCCCCGCGCAGCAGCACGGTCCCAACTGAGCCGCGACCGTACGGGAGCGGCACGCCCAAAAACCGGCCGACGGTGCGCCGAGGATCGTTCTCTCCCCCCTTTCTTCCGCTCTTCACATGACAAAGTGGCAGCTCCCGCTGCCCCAGGGTTTTCGCTCTGTCAATCCACTTTTTCGACTCCGACCCCCCGCGCAGCAGCACGGTCCCAAGTGAGCCGCGACCGTAAGGGAGCGGCACGCCCAAAAAAACCGGCCGACGGTGCGCTGAGGATCGTTCTTCTCCCCCCTTTCCGATTCCAATCGACATAGACAGCCACTGCGCGGGACGCTAGTTGACGTGCGAGCAGCGCACCCCCGCGTGCTATCATTCCAGCTTCAGGAAAAGCCGATAAAGGACCTTCAATGAGTGAGCACAAACCGGCAGTGGCAGTGATCGGTTGTGGAGGTTGGGGACGGAATCATCTTCGGGTTTGGGATCGGCTGGGCTGCCTGCGCGCCGCCTGCGACCTCGACCCCGGACGTCTCGAGGAAGTCTCCAGGCAATACCCCGACGTTCGGCTCCTTTCCGATCCCGAGAAAGTCTTCGCCGATCCCGAGATCGAGGCTGCCGTGGTCGCCTCGCCGGCCCCCACTCATTACGAGATCGCCCGCCAGGCCCTCCAGCAGGGCAAGCACGTCCTGGTGGAAAAGCCGCTGGCCATCCGGCTCGAGGACGGTCGAGAACTGGTCGACACGGCCCGCCGCATGGGCAAGTTGCTCATGGTGGGCCATGTCTTGGAGTTCCATCCGGCTGTCGCCAAGTTGCAGCAATTGGTCTCTTCCGGAGATCTGGGACGGATTCAGTATTTATCGTCCAACCGCCTCAACATCGGCAAGATCCGTACCGAGGAGAACGCGCTTTGGAGTTTCGCCCCTCACGATATCGCCCTGATTCTGCGGCTCTTGGGAAGACTGCCGGAACGGGTCTCGTGTCAGGGAGGGGCCTATCTGGATCATCATGTGGCCGACGTCACCCTCACCGGCCTGACCTTCTCCTCGGGAGTGCGGGGGCATATTTTCGTCAGCTGGCTCCACCCTTTCAAAGAACAACGTTTCGTGGTGGTGGGAACCCGTCAGATGGCGGTTTTCGATGACACGGCCGACTGGAGCGGAAAGCTGGTCCTCTACTCGCATCAAGTGGACTGGGTCGACGGTCAGGTCCCTGTAGCCCGCCGCGCCGAAGGCACGCCCATTGAGCTCACCGAGACCGAGCCACTGCTGGCCGAGTGTTCGCATTTTCTGGACTGCATTCGTTCCGGTCAGACACCTCTCACCGACGGGAAGAGCGCCTTGCGGGTCCTGCAGGTGCTGGCCACGGCCCAGAAGTCGCTGGAGTCGGGAGGGCAGCCCATCGACTTGGCCGAGCCGGGGGAGGAGAAACCCTACTTCGCCCATCCCACGGCAGTCGTCGACAAAGGGGCCCGGATCGGCCGCAACACCCGGATTTGGCACTACAGCCACGTGATGGGAAGCGCCGTGTTGGGTTCGAGCTGCGTGCTGGGGCAGAACGTCTTCGTGGGACCCGAGGTGCGAATCGGCGATCAGGTCAAGATCCAGAACAACGTGTCGGTCTACCAGGGCGTGGAATTGGAGGACGACGTCTTCTGCGGGCCTTCGATGGTCTTCACCAATGTCGTCAACCCGCGCAGCGCGATCGAGCGAAAGTCGGAGTTTCTTCCCACCCTGGTCAAGAAAGGGGCCACGCTGGGGGCCAACTGCACCATTCTGTGCGGGCACACGATCGGCGAATACGCCTTTGTGGCAGCCGGGGCCGTGGTCACGAAGGATGTCGAGGATTTCGCCCTGGTCCGCGGCGTTCCAGCCCAGCGAGTCGGCTGGATGTGCCGCTGCGGCATCAAACTGAGCTTCAACGAGGGCGAGCGTGCCCAATGCACGGCCTGCGGAACCTCCTATCAAAAGAAGGCGGGTGCGGTGAGCATCGCCGAGCAGGTCAAGGCATGAGCATTCCCCTGATCGATCTCAAAGCTCAATACGCCTCGATCGGCGCCGAAATCGAACGCGCCGTGGGGGAAGTGCTGAGCTCGGGCGCCTACGTTTTGGGAAAGAACGTGACGGCCCTCGAAGAGGAGATCAGCCAATACTTGGGAACTCGCCACGCCGTAGGTGTGGCCTCGGGGACCGACGCGCTGATTCTCGCGCTGCGGGCGCTCGACATCGGGCCCGGGGATGAAGTCATCGTTCCCTCTTACACCTTTTTCGCCACCGCCAGTTCGGTGCGCCTGGTGGGCGCCACGCCGGTCGTGGTGGATGTCGACTCCCGGACTTACGGAATCGACGTCGGCCAAGTCGAGCAAAAGATCACCGCCCGCACCCGGGCCGTGATTCCGGTCCACCTTTTCGGGCATCCCGCCGATATGGAGCCTCTGGGTCGATTGGCGGAGTCGCACGGCCTGGCGCTGAT
>JBFGHF010000553.1:0-3484 GCA_041578355.1 Acidobacteriota bacterium | reverse complement strand
GCCCACGCCGCCGATGTCGACGCCCCAGCCGTCGCTGCCGGTCTCGGTCAGATCGTTGAGGTTGTACTTGTTCACCACGAGCTGGTGGTTGCTCTTGTCCGTCCGGAACCAGTAGGCGGCCGTCCACACGCTGGCGTTGACGATGGAGGCCTGCGCGGAGGCGGGGAAAGAGCTCCTGGTGCTGGATCGCCCCAATCCGATCGGAGGCCGGTCGGTGGAGGGGCCGGTGCTCGATCCCGACTTTCGTTCCTTCGTGGGACTCCATCCGCTCGCCATCCGACATGGAATGACCGTGGCCGAGATCGCACTCTACCTGAACGGCGAGTTCGATTTGGGCTGCAGCCTGGAAGTGGTGCCCGTGGAGGGCTGGGAGCGGAGCCTCTATTTCGATGAGACCGGACTCCCCTGGGTGCTTCCCTCCCCCAACATCCCCACTTTCGAGACCTGCCTGGTCTATCCCGGGATGTGTTTGTTCGAGGGGACCAACGTCTCGGAGGGCCGGGGCACGACCCGTCCCTTCGAACTCAGCGGCGCGCCCTGGATCGAAGGCGCCGAGCTGGCCGACGCCTTGCGCGATCTGGGCTTGGCCGGGGCCCGCTTTCGACCGGCCAGCTTCATCCCGACATTCCACAAATGGGCCGGGCAAATGGTGAGCGGCGTCCAGATCCACGTCACGAATCGCGACGAGTACCGTCCCTTCCGCACCGGCTTGGCGATGCTTCTCCTCTATCGGAAGCTGGGGCCGGACCGCTTTCAATGGAAAGCTCCGCCCTACGAGTACGAGTACGAGAAACTCCCCTTCGACATCATCAGTGGCACCGACTCGATTCGAAACCAGATCGAAACAGGCAGCGACCTGGCCCAGATCGAGGCGTCCTGGCAGGACGATCTGGCGCGGTTTCGGGAAGTAAGGGAGAAGTATCTGATTTACTAGCTGGAGGCGAAATAGCTCCGATCTTCGGAAAGCGGGCCGATTACGACTACGATTACGACTACGATTACGAGACGTCTCGGCGGTATGAGGTCGCTCGCTAGGGGCTCGGGGCGGGGGGCGTGTTGCCCCAATCAAGGGTTGACGACTCTGACAGAACTTCGTTGGTGAGAACGAAGACTCCCGATGCGTCTTGTCCGCGTTCTCACGAACGCGGCTGGTCAGAGATGTTCGCGCAGAGTCACCGGGAATTCTCTGGCGTGGGGCAATGCATCCACCTGAGAGCTGCGCGGTGTCGAGAGCGAAGAGCGAAGAGCGAGAGCGAGAGCGAAAGTGATTCCGGGGTCGTCAGATTGTGCCCTGAGGATTGACTGGAAGGGATTGATGGGAATTGAGACCGAAGTCAAGATCGAGGTGGACGACCGGGAACTGGAAGCCGTGCGCGCAAAGCTTCATTCGCTGGGGGGACGCCGCACTCTGGCCCGCGTCGAGGAGAAAAACGAACTCTTCGACTTCCCGGATCGACGTCTGGGAAAGCAGGAGCGGGTTTTGAGAGTGAGGCGACGGGGTGCTCTCTCCCGCGTCACTTTCAAAATCAAAGAGGCGGAGGACGTGACTTTCAGAACCCGCAAGGAACTCGAGACCGACGTCAGCGACGCCCGGGAGATTCGATCCATCTTTCTCGAACTGGGTCTCCAAGCATGGTTCCGCTACGAAAAGTCCCGCGAGATCTGGGAACTGGGAAGGGACGCGCTCAAGGTCAAGGTCTCGTTGGATGAGACCGCCGTGGGCCGGTTCATCGAACTCGAAGGAGACGAACAAGCGATCCGGAAAGCCGCCGAAGATTTGGATCTCGATCCGCGACGTTTCAGCACCACGACCTACATCGAGCTTTTCCAAGAGCGGTCGCCAGGGACCTCCGCAAGTTCATGAACTCGAAAAGCCGGAGAGATCGCCCCCTCAAGGCGATGGTCTTGGCCGCCGGGCTGGGAACCCGGCTGAGGCCGCTGACCGCCGACCGGGCCAAGGCGGCCGTACCCTTCCTCGATCGCCCCTTGATCCACTACTCCCTGGAACTAATCGGCGCCTCGCAAATCAAAGAAGTCGTGGTCAATCTTCATCACAAGCCCGACTCCGTGGTGGAGGCAGTTTCGAGCTACCGAAATCCCGACATGGGGATCCGCTTCTCTCTCGAGAGAGAAATCCTGGGGACGGCGGGAGCGCTTCGAAAGGCCCGCCCGTTGCTGGGTGAGTGCGATCTGCTGCTGATCAACGGCAAGATCTATTTCGAGGAGACTCTGGAGCGCGCCCTGCGCTTCCATCGCGACTCGAAGGCGGCCGTGACCCTGGTACTGGTTCCTCATTCGGGCGTCGAACCGTTCAACCCCGTGATACTGGGCGAAGACAACGTGGTGCGCGGCTTCGCCCTGAAACGCGATGTGGTGGATTTCGATCGGGCCTTCATCTTCACCGGGGTCCACGTCATCTCTTCCGAGGTCGTGGACCGTATTCCTGCGGGTGTCAGCGATACGGTTCGCGATGTTTACCTGCCCATGCTGGAGAGCGGCAAGGTGAAGGGCTTCGTTTCCGACGCCTATTGGTGCGAGTGCAGCACCCCCGCGCGTTACCTCAAAAAATCGATGGAAGTCCTGGCCCGAAAAGGCTTGCGGAACCTGTCCGAACCCTTCCCGGAAAGCAGCCTCGACGGCCTGATCGCGGGACGAGGTGTGGAGATCGGACAAGGCTGCAGTCTGCACCGCGTCGTCTGCTGGGACGGTTCCCGGGTGGGCCCGGGAGCGTCGCTGTCCGATGCTATACTTACCACCGGCTCGGGAGTTCCGAATGGGGCCGCCTTGAGCTGCGTCATCGTAACCAGGGCGGGCCTTGACGGGGAGGCAGGCGCGGCCCGCAAACTGGGCGGCAACACTCTGCTCTGGCCGCTGGCGAAGGACAAATGACAGAAGAGAAATTCCCCCCCATTCAGCAACGCCTGATGGAATTCATTCGGCGGGAATTCCATCCGGGATTCAACCATTACAACGTCAGCAAACTGATCGGTGACGCTTCCTCACGCCAGTACTTCCGATACGTAACCGATTCCCGGAAATCGTTCATTCTCGCGGCCTACCCGGAGGCTTTCGATCCGGAGCGTTTTTCCTATCGGCAGATCTACTCCTTGCTGCGCGAAATCGGCATCCCCGTGCCCCGGATACTGAACTTGGACGGCGCTCTGGGAATCGTGTTGCAGGAGGACCTCGGCAACGACACCCTGCAGCGCCATTTCTTGGAAGCCGACGAACTTGAGCGAAAGCGGCGGCTGCGAGACTCCATCGACTACATCGGGCGAATCCAGGCTGAAGGGAGCCGCCGGCTGCAGCCCGGCTACGAGGCCGCGAAGCTGGCTTTCGACGAAGAGAAGCTCAACTGGGAATTCTCTTTTTTCGCGCGCCAGTACCTGCACAACTACCGGGGATTCGAGGACTCCGCGTACGCGCCCCTGCTCGAAGAGTTCGACCGAATCGCCGCCGAGCTGGCGTCGGCGCCTCGGGTCCT
>JBFGHF010000552.1:0-3492 GCA_041578355.1 Acidobacteriota bacterium | reverse complement strand
GTTCTGATCGGCGGCTTCGCCGCATCATCCGGGGCTCGTCGTGTTTCCGCGAAGAGCCCCTTTTCTGTCGGGAAGGCATGGGAAAGAGGAAGCTCCTGGCCGCTCTCCTGACACTCGCCTTGACCGGCTCGGCAGCGGGTCAGTTGCGGCGCCCCGCCTCGCCCGGACAACTTGCCGGCGAGAGCATCCTGGGACACGTCCTTCCCAGCCCCGGAGAGCGCGCACTGCCGAGCGCCGCCACCATCACCGTGACATTGCAGCTTTTGGGGAGCGGGCTGGTCTTGGTCGAATCGGTCCGCGAAGGAGGGCGTTTCGATTTCGCAGACATTCCCCGGGGGCGTTATTCGGTGACCGTCAAGTGCCCCGGTTATCTGGACTCCAGCAAGGAATTCGTCGTCTTTCAGTCGATCTCCGGCGAGCCGGCCATGCTCTACATCAACGTCGGTGCCCGCGAGCCCGGCGACTCCCCTCTGCCAAGCGGCACAACGGTGGCCGCCGGCTTGTTGAGCGTTCCCGACAAGGCGCTGCAAGCCTTGAAGAAAGCCGAGCGCGCCAGCGACAAGGACAAGCCCCGGCAAGCCATCGAGCACCTCGAAAAGGCGATTTCGATTCATCCCGCCTTCGCCGAGGCCCACAACAACCTGGCCGTCCAACACCTCAAATTGGGGGACGAGAAACGAGCCCTGGAAGCGATCGACGAATCGATTCGCATCCAACCGCGGCAAAACCCCATGGCCTATCGAAATCGAGGTTTGATCCATCTCAAAAACCGCGATTACCCCGAAGCAATCGACTCCCTTCAGGCCAGCCTCGACCAAGAACCACAACACGCCGAGACTCTCTTCAACCTGGGGAGGGCCTATTTCGACTCGGGCTTGCAGCGCCACGCCGTCGAGGTGTTCGAGCAGGTGCTGGCCCTGCAGGCCGACAACTCGATGGCCCGTTTCGCCCTGGGCTACGCCTGTTTCTCGATTCAGGACTTCCCGCGCGCGGCCCGGGAACTCCGCACCTTCCTCGGCGAACAGAACACGGGTCCGCAAGCCGACTTGGCTCGCCGGCTTTTGCAACAGATCGCCACGCGTTGAGATGCTCGAGAAAAAGAGCGGGACAGAGTGAATTCAGAAGCGGCCGTCTGCGCCTCCCACCTCTGCAAAACCTACCGGATTTACGCCGGGCCGGGATCCTGGGCGAAGGAGTTTCTGCTGCGCCGGCCCAGCCACGACCGGATCGAAGCTCTGCGCGACGTCAGCTTCGATCTTCCCCGCGGCCGTTCGCTGGGTGTGATCGGAGACAACGGCGCGGGCAAGACGACGCTGCTCAAGCTGCTCGCCGGGACGACCTTTCCCACCTCCGGCGATCTGCACGTCAGCGGCCGCGTCAGCGCCCTTCTGGAATTGGGATCGGGCTTCCATCCCGAGTTCACGGGCCGGGAGAACGTGCTCTTTTCGGGCGCCCTGGCGGGCTACGACCGCCTCGAGGTGGATCGGCGCCTGGACCAGATCCTGGCGTTCAGCGAGCTCGGTGATTTCGTCGACCGGCCGGTCAAGACCTATTCCTCGGGCATGTTCGTGCGCCTCGGTTTCTCGGTGGCCACGGGATTCGATCCGCAAGTCCTGATCATCGACGAATCGCTGGCCGTGGGCGACCAGACTTTTCAAAAGAAGTGCACCGACCGCATCGTCAACTTCAAGCGCTCGGGCGTCACCATCGTCTTCTGCTCGCACAATCTCCATCAGGTCAAGACCCTCTGCGACGAGGCGGTCTGGCTCAAGAAGGGTGAAATCGCGGCCTCGGGCCCGGCCATCGAGGTTTCCGAACTCTATCAGCACTACTGCCGCGAGAACGCCGCGAGACCCAAACAGGAGTCTCAGCCTTCGGAGAGGGCCTTGTGCTGGATCGAGAAAACGCGGCTCTCCCCCGACACCGGCGGCGACGGCCCGGTCTTCTCCACAGGCGACGCCATCCAAATCGACATCCAGGTCGGCCACTCGCCCGAGTTCGAAAGCAAGCCCGCGGTTGCCGTGGCCATCGTGCGCAGCGACGGCGAGATCGTCTACGTCACGGCCACCACTTACGACGGGGTCCCGCTCCAGCAAGTCCGCCAGGGGCTTTACCGGGTGCGGCTTCTTTTCCCGGAACTTCCCCTCCTCTCGGGCCGCTATTCCCTCAACGTGGTGGCCAGCGACGAAAACAGCCTGCAGGCCTACGACATCCTGGAGGGTGTTCATCCCTTCCGCGTCAAACACTACAATCTCGAGTCGGGAATCGTACGCTTGCGCCACCATTGGGAAACTTCCCCTTGACTCATCAGACAGATTGTCTTACCATGATTTAGACAGATTGTCTGAGCAACGGTGCGGCGTATGCGAATACCCGATGCGGAGTTGGAGGTTTTGAAGGCGCTCTGGGTGCTGGGTCCGTCCCCGATCAAGACCTTGGCCAAGCTTCTCTATCCCCGCGGAGGGCCCTCGGCTCACGCCACGGTGCAGAAACTCCTGGAACGATTGGCTGCCAAGTCCTGCGTCGAGCGACGTCCTCAGGGCCGTCGGCACATCTACCGAGCCGTCGTGAAACGGTCCCACATCATCGAACGGCGCCTCAAAGAGACCGCCGACCAACTCTGCCAGGGATCGATGACTCCGCTGCTCACCCAACTGGTGCATTCCGCAAGCCTCAACAAGGGCGATCTGGAGGAGTTGCGCCAGCTGATCGACGACCTCGCCATGCAAGAGGATTCGGAGGGATCCGGCAAATGACTCCGGTCACCGAGACGCTGCTGACCAATGCCGCACTGTTGACCGTGTTCGCCGTCATCGCCTGGCTGCTCGGGCTCGGGCTGAAGCGCCCCGGACTGATGCATCTGATTTGGCTGTTGGTGTTGCTGCGGGCGCTCTCCCCTCCTCTGCTCGATTGGCCCGTTCTGCCCTCCGGACTCGCTCCCGGCCAGGCTGCCGAAGCAAGCCTTTCCCCCCGCGACCCGGCACCCTCGATCAAGTCGGAAAGTGCGACCGAGGCGTCCGTTGTGTCCCTTCATCCGCCGCCGGATTCGCCCCAACAGCGGCAGCTTCGCTCCGACCGGACTTGGGGCCTGTCGTCTTGGAACCTCTTGCTGCTGCTCTGGCTGGCCGGAAGCGGTGCTGTGCTGGGCTTGACCCTTCTCCGTGCCCGACGTTTTGAAAAGCTGCTCGACCAAGCCGCTCTGTCGGCGCAAAGGACCGTCCGCCTCGCGGCTGCCGTCGCCGCTCGTCTCGGTACCCGATCGGTCGCGCTGCGGATGGTGGGATCCGGGATCTCCCCCCACCTCTGGTACAGGCCGGGACGCCTGCTGCTCGTCCTGCCCGGTACCCTGCTCGAGAGGCTGACCACCACCGAGACCCGACTGCTGCTGGCGCATGAATTGGCCCATTTCAAACGCGGCGATCACTGGGTTCGATTAGTCGAACTGGCGGCATCGGTGCTCTTCTGGTGGCATCCGGTGCTTCCCTGGGTCCG
>JBFGHF010000551.1:0-3495 GCA_041578355.1 Acidobacteriota bacterium | reverse complement strand
GTAGGTGAGCAGGTAGCCGCGTCGCCCGTTCTCGGCCCCCGCGGGCATCCCTGCGAACTCCTTGGCCAGCCCGTATATCCCCGATTCTTGAAACTCGACCTCCGCTTTCGAGCCCTCCATAACGATGGTGGCCGCCACCATCTTCTCGGCGTCGAAGCCCTTGACTCGCAGGACGTAGAACTTCTTGAGCTTGTCGAGCAGCGCCTCCCATCCCTCCGCCCTTTTCTTGAGCGCCTGTCCGAAGCGGAACTGAACGTTGTCGACCAGCCGGATGCTGGCGGGAACGTAGGAGGTCCTGGCCAGGGCGTGCAGGAATCTCACGCCGTGCTCGAAATCGGGGAAGACCAGCGACCCGTATTTCTGGACTTCGGGGCGGCGGTGGATCTTGATCACGGCCGAGGTGATCAAGCCCAGATTGCCCTCGCTGCCGAAAAGCAGGTTCTGGGGCTGCATCCCGATCGAAGCGCGGGGCAACGCGTCGAGCGGCTCGATCCGTCCCTCGGGCGTGATGATGGTGATCTTCTCGACGATCTGCTCGATGTTGCCGTAGCGGTTCTTCTTCATCCCGCTGGCGTTGGTCGAGATCCAGCCGCCGAGCGTCGAGAGCTCCACGCTGTCGGGCTCGTGACCGGTGGTGTAGCCCTTTTCCCGGAGCTTGTTCTCCAGTTCCATGCCGGTGATCCCGGCCTGGGCGCAGACGCGCAGGTTCTCCTGGTCGATCCAGTCGACCCCGTTCATGGGGCGCATGTCGACCGACACGATCATGCGGTCTTCGTTTTCGGGAAGCTTGAGGGCGCAGCTGACGCTGGTCCCGCCACCGTAGGGCACCAGGCAGACATCGTGCTCGGCCGCCAGGCGGATCAGCTTCTGAGCGTCCGTTTCCGACTGGCAGTAGAAGACCATGTCGACGAATCGCTCCAAGCGTTCGTAGACGACCCGATAGACTTCGTCAGCCGTCGTCTGGCCGTGGCTGTGGAGCAGCCGATCCGCGTCTTCGAAGGTGTAGGTGTCGGATGGGAACTCCCGCTCCAGCGCAGTGCAGAACGCTGTGTTCCTGAGGGGGGCCGGGGGCGCCTTGTCCACGGTTTCTTTCTTGGGGTCTTCCCAGTCGGGCCGCAGCCCCAGCACTTCCTCGACGTAGGGGAGCAGGTCGTACATCCGGTAGCCGCACAGCGGGTAGCGGTCGCCGGTGAGGCTCACCGATCCGTCCTCGTTGATCACAAACCGGGTGTCCTTGAACCCCCAGCGATGCCCCCAAAGCTCCCCCTCGGGGTGAACCGGCCGCCGCACGTCGTTCATGCACTAGAGGATAGAGGGGAAAGGGGGTGGAGGGGAAGGGGCTTGTTGGGTCTGCCTGCCCTCCGAAGCTCCGTCTTCGGAGCGAAGGAGGGTGGGTCTATTGGTCCATGGGTCCATGGGTCCATGGGTCCATGGGTCCATGTTCATGGATCGTAGTCGTAATCGTATTCGTATTCGTATTCGGCGGCGGGTCGGCAAGCCTTTCCGAGCTGCGTTCGTGAGGACGCAGACAGAGTCGGCGAATTGTCCGTTGGACCCTGCTGCCCAAAGCAGAATCCGATCTTTCCATGCGGAACAGGCCGCGGGGCCGGATTGCGCCGGAGGCGCTGCCAGCCTGTAGCCGGTGGTTCGCGCGCCAGCGCGCACCAACGGGCGAAGTCGTTTTCCCGCTCGCCCGGCTACAGGCTTTTGGCGCCTGCGGCGCGATCATTAGGGAGGGAAAAGTTTCAATCAGACGGTGATGTTTGTTCCAGCCTGCCAACCCTGGATTGAAGGGCCTGAACAGTTTCTTCCAGAGTGGCCACCCGACGATCGAGCTCAGCATAAGAGAATTTGATCATCGATTTCAGGTCCTGGAATTCGGAAGTCATCTCGGCCCGAACGGCGCGCACTTCGTTCTGAAGCTCCGCCGCCGCTTCCGCAACCTGCTGGACCTCACCGCGCAAAGACTCTCCGACCACGTCGAAATGGCGGCGGGTCTCGGAGAGCTGTTCGAGGACTTGCTGGTATTCGTTGGGACTCACCAATGCTCATCGTAGCGCTCCGGCAAGCGGCGATCAAGCAGGTTGGGAGTTGTTGGGTCTGCCTGCCCTCCGAAGCTCCGTCTTCGGAGCGAAGGAGAGTGGGTCGCTGGGTCCGTGGGTCCGTGGGTCGGCGACTAAGAATACGATTACGACCCATGGACCCATGGACCCATAGACCCACAAACCTACAAACCTACAAACCTACAAACCTACAAACCTACAAACTACCCCAACTCTCTCCCCACCGCTTCCCTCAGCTTCCCCATCCAGTGGTCCGCCAAAACGGCGTTCTCCGCTTCCACCAGCAACCGGATCTTGGGTTCGGTGCCGGAGTAGCGGACCAGGACTCGGCCCCGGCCGGCCAGGGCGGCCTCACACTCCCGGATGGCGCTCTGCAGGCCCTTCAGTTGCTCGAGCGGCAGTTTCTCTTTGACGGGCAGATTGGCTTTGCGCTGGGGGTACTCGGTCAGGCAAGACGCCAGCTCGGCCAGGCTGCGATCTTTGTTCTTCATCAGCTTGAGGACCTGGAGGGCGCCGATGATGCCGTCGCCGGTGGTGGCGTGGTCCATGAAGATGATGTGGCCCGACTGCTCGCCGCCCAGCCGGTAGCCGCCGGCCCGCATTTCTTCGATCACGTAGCGGTCGCCGACGTCGGTCCGCACCACCTGGATCCCCTTCTCCTTCAGGGCGCGGTCCAGGCCCAGGTTGCTCATCAGCGTCACCACGACCGTGTCTCCGTGCAGTCGGCCGGAGGATTGAAGGTCGGGCGCGCACATGGCCAGGACGCGGTCGCCGTCGACTTCCCTGCCCCGGTGATCGCAAAACACCACGCGGTCGGCGTCCCCGTCGAAGGCGATTCCCAGGTCGGCGCCGTGCTGCTTGACCAGCTCGCCGATTCTGGCCGGGTAGACGGCGCCGCACTGCTCGTTGATGTTGAAGCCGTCGGGCTCGACGCCGGCCTTGATCACTTCGGCGCCCAGCTCTTTGAAGATCCAGGGGCCGATCTGGTAGGCGGCGCCGTTGGCGCAGTCCAGAACCAGCTTGATTCCGGCCAGGCTCTGGTTGTCGATGGTGCTCTTGGCGAACTCGATGTAGCGCCCCCGGGCGTCGTCGATCCGTTGCGCCTTGCCCAGCCGGTCGCTGCGGATGTGGTCTGTGACCAGGTCGCCTTCCAGCACGTGTTCCTCGATCCGGTGCTCCAGATCGTCGGAGAGCTTGAAGCCTTCGCGGTCGAAGATCTTGATCCCGTTGTCGTCGAAGGGGTTGTGCGAGGCCGTAAGCATGATCCCCACGTCGGCGTTCATCGAGCGCGTCAGGTGGGCCACGCTGGGGGTGGGGATCGGCCCCACCAGGAAGACGTCCATGCCCATCGAGACCAGGCCGGCCGTCAAAGCCGTTTCGAGCATGTAGCCGGAAAGCCGGGTGTCCTTGCCGATCAACGCCCGCTGCCGCG
>JBFGHF010000550.1:0-3509 GCA_041578355.1 Acidobacteriota bacterium | reverse complement strand
TGGCAATTGGACGATCCACGCCCGCAGCACCGATCGCGCCTACGGCCCCGCGCGGACCGGCCCGGTGGGAGTGCCTGGAGGGGGATGGCAGACTGGGAGTCAGGAGCCCGAAAACCCTAAAACCTCGTCACATGCTTGTCGAAAATCGTCCGCCAGGTTTTGGACGGGTCGTCTGCAAAAATCCATTCCGGGCGCATCTGCACATCCATCCAGGAGCCCTGCCGCATCTCCGCCTCGAGCTGACCTGCAGCCCATCCGGAGTAGCCCACCGCCAGGAGATACTCGGCCGGACCCTCACCTCTTCCGATCAGCCCGAGCGCCTCGGGATCCATCGTCAGCTGTACGCCCGGCGCCACCGTCTCACTCGACTCGCTGGAGAAATCTCCGCTATGGAGCAGAAAAAGCCGGTTCATTCCCACCGGCCCGCCAAAATGAAGCCGAACCTGCAGGTCGGTCGCAGGGGTGGCGATTTCCAATTCGGAGAGCAGTTCCGTCAACGGCACCTCGGAAAGGGGCCGATTGACGATCAATCCCAGGGCACCCTCCTCACCGTGATCCAGGATGAGGATGACCGACTCGCGAAACCTCGGGTCGGGCATGCGCGACATGGCGACCAGCATCGAGCCTTTGAGGCTGGGCGCCGACGGCTCGGTTGATCCTTCTTGAGCCGAACCGACACCGCAAAGGAGAACCATCGCAGCCGAAAGGCCCGAGGTAAACCTTTTCAGGCCAAGCTTGCTTGCACCCGGCATGACCGCGATTCTACTACAGGCTCCACCCCTGACACAGAGGACGGAAGCAGGGGACGGAGGACGCAACAGACCGTCTGTGTTAGCTTGGAGCGGTGCAGGCGGAGGACGTCAAAAGGGTCGGCCGAAAACAGCTGGAGCGGGATTTCCGCTCTCGCTTCTCCGATCGTCCCCGCCTCTTTTCCGCCCCCGGACGGGCCAACCTGATCGGGGAACACACCGACTACAACGACGGCTGGGTGTTGCCCCTGAGCATCGACCTGCGCACCTACGTGGCCTTTCGCCCCGCCTCGAAGGGCAGGATCAGACTCTATTCGCAGAACCTCGATTCGGGCCTCGAAACCGATCTCGAAGGGCTGGAACGCCGCGGCGAATGGACCGACTACGTCATCGGCGCGGTGCGACGGATGCGGGCGGAGGGCTTCGACTTGGGCGGTTTCGACCTGCTCGTGGACAGTGAAATCCCGGTGGGCTCGGGTCTCAGCTCTTCGGCGGCGCTGCAAGTCGCCGCTGCGTTCGCTCTCAGCCAAGGGTTCGGACTCTCGATCGACTCGATTCACCTGGCTTCCCTGTGCCAACAAGCGGAGATCGACTTCGTGGGTGTTCGATGCGGCATCATGGATCAGCTCACCAGCAGCTGCGGAAGACGCGACCATGCCATTCTGCTGGATTGTCGGAGTCTGGAATACGAGAGGGTCCCCCTGCCTCCCGAATTGAGAGTCGTGGTTTGCAACAGCCTGGTTCGTCACAGTCATGCCGAGGGGGCGTACAACGATCGGCGCCGGGAATGTGACGAATCCGTGTCCCGCTTGCGCGGCTTGGGACTGGAAGTCCGGGCCCTGCGGGACGTCACCCCGCAGATGCTGGAGCGGTACGGTCCTCGCTTGCCCTCCCTTTTGAGACGCCGCAGTCGACACGTTGTCACTGAGAACCCGCGCGTCCTCGAATTCCGTCGGGCGCTGAGCGATTCCGACTTGGCGGCCGCGGGAAGATTGATGAAAGCGTCTCACGTCAGCTTGCGCGACGACTACCAGGTGAGCTGTCCCGAGCTGAATCTGCTGGTCGATCTGGCCGAGGGGATCCCGGGAGTGCACGGTTCGCGGATGATGGGCGGCGGCTTCGGAGGCTGCACCGTCTCGCTGGTGTCGCCCACCGCTCTCGAGGAGTTTCAAAGCAGGGTCGGCGCGGGCTACGAAGCCCGCTTCGGTTACCGTCCGTGGATTCACGTCTGCCGGTCCGTCGACGGAGTCGGAGCCGAATGAGATTTCGCCGAGGTTGAGGGCTTGCTAATTTTAAAGCTGCGACAGCGGCGATTTTTTCGCCTTTCGCTAAATTCTAAAGCTGTGACACCCTGAGAGATCGGATGGGGAAGATTCTTGTCACCGGCGGCGCCGGCTACGTGGGAAGTCACGCGGTTCGAACTCTCAACGACCGCAAGTTCCAGACAGTCGTCATCGACAACTTGAGCGAGGGACATCGCGAGGCGGTGCTGGGCGGCGACTTCGTCGAGGGGGACGTGGCCGACCGGACCACGCTCGACCGGGTGTTCTCCACTCACGAGATCGAGGCCGTGATGCACTTTGCGGCTCGCTGCTACGTGGGCGAGTCGGTGCGCGATCCGCTTCTCTACTATCGCAGCAACCTGGCGGATGCTTTCCCTTTGTTGGAGGCGATGCTGCGCCACCAAGTCCGCCGCTTCATCTTCTCCTCCTCTTGCGCCGTCTACGGGGTTCCGGAGCGGGTGCCGATCCGCGAAGACCAAGCGCAAGCTCCCGTCAACCCCTACGGTCTGACCAAACACTTCCTGGAGCGAATACTGGCCAGTCTGAACGATTCGCAGGGGATGCGCACGGTGTGCCTTCGCTATTTCAATGCCGCCGGAGCCAGCCGGGACGCCCGGATCGGAGAATCGCACGACCCGGAGACCCACCTCATCCCACGAGTTCTGCAAGTCGCCTCGGGACGCCAGCAGGACATCTCGATCTTCGGCTCGGACTACCCCACGCCCGACGGCACCTGCATTCGCGACTACGTTCACATCGAGGATTTGGCCGAAGGACATTCGGCGGCCCTGCGGTGGTTGTTGGATGGGGGCGAATCGGAGGCTTTCAACCTCGGTTCAGGCCGGGGCTGGAGCGTCCGCGAAGTCGTCGAAACCGCCCGCCAGATCAGCGGGCACCCCATTCCTTGCCGTCAGGCCGAGCCGCGCCCGGGCGACCCCCCGGAACTGGTGGCCGATCCGGCGCGCGCGGCCAAGCAGCTGGGCTGGAGGGCCCGTCGCTCCGATCTGAATCGGATCATCGAAGACGCTTGGCGCTGGGAGTGCAACCGCAGATATTGAAGAGGACTCGGCTCCCCGGCGAAATACCGAACGGTGCCGTCGTCGAAGTCCGGCCTTCCCACTTCCCTGTCCCTTGTTCCCCGAATTCCCCGGTTCGACTTCCCCGCAGCCCCCCGCATCCGGCCCCGACACGGATCACCGAACACAGAGCCGTCGAAGGGTCCGAAAGACGGAGGACGAAAGACGGAGGACGGAAGACCGTTCTTCAACAATCAGGCAGAAGCGTGCAGGAAAGGTTTTGGATTGGAGGAGCCGAAGCTCCTCTGGGTCATCCGTTAGAAAGGAGGTGATCCAGCCACAGGTTCTCCTACAGCTACCTTGTTACGACTTCACCCCAATCATGGACCACACCGTCGACGCCTGCCTCCCCGAAGGGTTGGCCCGGCGGCTTCTAGTACAGCCCACTTTCGTGATGTGAC
>JBFGHF010000549.1:0-3516 GCA_041578355.1 Acidobacteriota bacterium | reverse complement strand
CGTCCGACTCCGCAGCCGCGTAGACGTAATAAGAGCGCTGCGGGTCGGAAGCGAACGATATCCCTGCACCCATTGCCAGCGTTGCCGCCAGGGCGACTGTCAGCAACCAGAAGGTGGGCTTGTTCTTGTTCAATGGACTTCTCCAAATCGCAACCGTCCCCGCCTCTGCAACTCTTCGGGCTCACCCAGGCGCACACACCAGAGTCCCGAGTTCCAGTCGGAAAAGAATATGTTGCCCTTGAAGGGCTGGGGCCCCCAGGTGAAGGGAGCGTTCGGACTGTAGCCTTCCGGGTCGTAAGGGACGAAAAAGCCAATCTCGCGGCCCTGTTTGTAGAGGTCGCCCATCAGTTCCCCGGAAACGTCGACCACACGCAGACCGGCGTTGTAGTAGCCGACGTAGAGGATGTCGTCCTCCACCCAGAGGTTGTGCGATCCGGCTTCGGGGACCTGATATCGCGCCACTTCTCGGGGCTGCTCCCATTCGTCCCACTCGATGACGTGGATCCAGCCGCCCGCCCTGAGCGGCGCCCCGCCGCGTTCGGTGTCTCCCACCCTGCGGTAGGGGAACGACTCGTCCCCGGCGAAAACGTATCGCTTTCCCGTGGATTTGCTGCGGTAGGGGAAGGCGGCATGATTCCAGCCGCTGGGATAAGCGTAGCTCCCCAACTTGACCGGCTCCCTGGGGGAGCCTCCGCTTCCTCCGCCGCCCACGTCCACGGCGACCACTCCGTGGGTCCAGTTGGAGGAATAGGCGACGCCGTCCGACACCCAGACGTCATGGATGCCGTGTCCGGGCTCGCTCAACTCGAATCGCCCCACCCGCTGGGGACGGTTGGGGATATCGAGGTTGATGATGTCGTAGCGCCTGCCCGCACTCAGGGCGAAGACGTGGTTCTTGTCGATGAAGACGTTGTGGACTCCCCCGGTGAGTTGATCGTCGAAAGCCGAAAGGATCTTGACTCCGCCTTGGACATCCGACACGTCCAGTATCACGAAGCCGTTCTTCCGGTTGGAGGCGCCTTCGCGGCTGATCACGGCGAAGCGTCCGTCTTCTGAGACCTTGACGTCGTTGACCGTCCGGGCGTCGACGCGAACCATGTCGACAATGCTCATGTGCTTGGGATCGGTGACGTCCCAGATGTAGGCGTGGCCGTCGGCGCCCCAAGTCCCGGTGATCGCGTAGTCGCGTCCGTCGGTACCTTCCCATACCCACAGGTCGGAAGTCCTGCGGTCGCGCACAGCCCCGTGGCCAACCAGCTCGATTTTCCGGCGCACATTGCGAGGCTTGATCTCGACGCTGGCGCTGGCGCTATGGGCGCCCGCATTGGCCACCACCGTGTAGATGCCCGAGCGCTCGGCCACGAATCGGCCGTCTTCGGTGATTTGGGCGGTCGCTCCGGCTGCGATGATGGTCGGGTCGAGCGTCCCCTGGACCGAAAAGCGGACCGGCAGGTCGGGCACGTCCTGGCCGTTCGCGTCCCGCGCCGACGCCTTGAAGCGCAGGACGTCACCCGTCCGGGCTTCTTCGGCGCTCGCCGTCAACTCGAAACTGGAAACAGGACTGGCTTCCACGTCGACGGCCAACGACGCGCGGGCCGACTCGATGCGAGCCTCGACCGTCGCTTTGCCCGGCCGGCGAAGCGAGAGGTGTCCGAAACGGTTGATCTCGGCGACCGAGGAGTCACTGACGCTGAACTCGCCCCGGGCGTCGGGACGTTTGAAACCCGCCTTGTCCTCGATATCCAACTTGAGCAGCAAGGTCGTGCCGGCATAGTAGTGACGCGGAGGATCTATGAACCGAATCGAAGTGATGGGAGGGTTGGGGACGACCACCGGGATCTCCACCTCGACCAGCGCCTCCGCCCGGCGAGGTTCGTCCTCCGGATCCTTCGGTACCAACGCGATCACCTCGAACTCTCCGGGGCGGTAGGCCTCGACATGTCCAGCCGCGTTGACCCCGACGCTTCGGCGCGAGCGGGAGAAGAAGACGACGGGCAGATCGAGCGTCGCCCCGGCCTCGTCTTTGACGACCGCCTTCAGAGTGGCTTTCTGGCCGACCTCCAGCTTCAGTTCGGAAGGCTCGACGACAATGGTGGCCGGCTTGGGCCCCTCTTCCTGGGACTCCTGAGCGAAGAATCCGAACCAACCCATCAAAAGGATCAAACCTGCGTTTGCCAGCATCGCGATTCCCTTCTTTTCACGCCAAAAAGCGCCCACGTTAGGCCAAGAAATGCCCACGGCCCCCCGGCCTGCGGCACTCACCACGGATTTTCATTGTGCGAACGAAAGTATAAAGGAATTCGCTCACTTCGTCCTGGATGGGGTTCGGATCCGGCAATCCACTGCGATGACCGGGTGCGGCAAGCGGCACGGCCCGATATGATGGAGTCGTGGCCTCGATCGAAAACCCGATGGGTGTTTTTGCCGTCTGTGCTCTGGTGTGCGCCTTCATCTTCTGGAGCGAGACCCGCCCCTGGGGAAAGCGCTTCTATGCGGTGATCCCGTCCATCATCTTCATCTACTACCTGCCCATGCTGGCGAGCAACCTGGGCGTGATCCCGACATCATCGCCGGTCTACGACTGGATGCGCGATTCGCTGCTGCCCTTCAGCCTGCTGCTTCTGATGATCTCGACCGACGTCCCCACCATCCTGCGGATCGGGCCAAAGGCCGTGGCCGTGATGCTCTGCGGCACACTGGGCGTCGTGATCGGCGGCCCCCTGGCATTTCTCCTCTTCCAGCCCTGGCTCGAGCCTGACACCTGGAAAGGCCTGGCGGCCCTCTCGGGGAGCTGGATCGGAGGAGGGGCCAACTTCGCGGCCATCAAAGAATCGGTGGGTGCCCCCGACTCGTTGATCGGGCCGATCATCATCGTCGACACCGCTGTCGGCTACACCTGGATGGGTGTCCTGCTCTTCCTGGCGGGATTCAAAGGCTATTTCGACCGCAAGCTGGGGGCCGATTCGAGCACCTTGGAAGAACTCGAGGCGAGGCTCGCCGATTTCGAGAAGAGTGAACGGCGGCCGACCACGCTGGCCGACGTGTTGGTCTGCGTCGCCATTGGCTTTGCCGGGGCCTCGCTTTTCAATTGGCTGGGCGGCGCCGTTTTCCGATGGACCGATCCCTGGCTGGCGGCCAACACGCCGAACGTGGCCGCCATCTTTTCGCCTTTCACCTGGCTGGTGATCCTGATATCGACGGCAGGCCTCCTGCTCTCCTTCACGCCCGTGCGGGAACTGGAGAAGGGAGGGATGTCGCGCCTGGGTTACGCGGGGCTCTTTCTCTTCCTGACTTCGATCGGGGCCAAGGCCGATCTGGCGGGGATACTCGAGGCCCCGCTTTTGCTGCTGGTGGGCGCCGTCTGGATCCTGATCCACATCGCCTTCGTGCTGCTGGCGGCGAAGCTGCTGCGCGCGCCTTGCTTTCTCGCCGCCGTGGGAAGCCAGGCGAATAACGGAGGCGCCGCCAGCGCTCCGGTCCTGGCGGCCGCCTACTACCCCTCGATGGCCCCTGTGG
>JBFGHF010000548.1:0-3519 GCA_041578355.1 Acidobacteriota bacterium | reverse complement strand
GCTGCTGTGGATGCTCAAGAACGTGCACTTGCCGCCCCGCAGCGACTTGATCTCCGAGAGACCCAGCACCGCTTCGTCCATGGAATCGACTAGAACGTATTCCAGCTCCTTGTCGAGAAACTCTTCCACCAGCCGCTCGTACTCGGGTCGGGTTTCGATATGGTCCGCCAGCGTGCCTTCGGCCCGAATGCTTTGATGTTTGTGGAGGTGGTTGAGTAGCTTTCGAACCCCTTCGCTGTATTGGGAACGGCTCATTTCCACTTCCTGAAGCGATTGAAGCCTTTCCCGGTGCGCGATCTGTTGATTGTTGAGTTCCGATTCCTGATCTCGGAACTCTTGGAGTCTCACCTCGAGTGCTTCTCGTTTTGCGAGAAGCTCTTGCCGACTGCTCCGCAGCCCCTCCAATTCGCTATTCCGGGTTTCGATTTCACCATCCAGTTTTTTCAGCAGGTCTGCCGCTTCCTCGCCTTCGATCTGCCGGGCGGCCCGTTCCTTTTCGAGCCGGACGCGGCCGGCTTCGGCTTCCTGGAGACGTTGTTGCAGCTGCTCCTGGCGATTGCCCAAACCCGCGGTTTCCGCAGAGAGCCGCAACAGCTTGTCCCGCAACTCTTCGATTGCCTGCTCCCGCGCCGCGATCTCACTGGAAGTCTCGCCGAGCAGTTCTTTTTGCGTGTGGACCGACGCCCGGACCCGTTCTTCTTCGCTGGAGATTCCGGACAGTTCGTCGTCCAGGCGTGTCAATTCGCTGGCCAGGTTGGTCACCGCGAGATCGATCTGCTTTTGCGCTTCGCGGTTGGCCTGGAGCCTTTTGCCGGTGGCCTCGATTTGCTCCTTGTGGTAGCGGCTCGAGTTTGCGGAGCGTTCGATGCGGACGGCCAACTCCGATTTTTCCTGGCGCCGGCTGGATAGAACGACCTCCAAGCGGTCGCGCTCCACCACCTGTTTGCGATATTCGGCTTGGCGTTTCTTGAATCGCTCCGCGCAGTCGGCTTCCTGACGGCGGCATTCCTCCAATCGGAGGCGCGTGGAGTCGAGTTGTGCCCGGTGATGGAGGGCGTCGAGTGCGAACTTCTGGGCCAGAACCAGTCGGAACTCATCCTTGATGCGCCGGTGGCGGCGGGCTTTGGCGGCCTGTCGCTTGAGGGAGCGCAGACGCCTTTCCACCTCGCCGATCACATCGCTGACCCGCTCCAGGTTGGCCTGAGCCATTTCCAGCTTGAGCTCGGCGCGCCGTCTTCGGCTCTTGTAGCCCACGATTCCGGCGGCCTCCTCGAGGAAGGTCCTTCTCTCCAACGGCTTGGAGGTGAGCATCGAGTCGATCTTCCCCTGAGCGATCAACGCGTAGGACGCAAATCCCAGGCCCAGGTCCTCCATGACCTGATGAATGTCTTTGAGACGGCAGCGCCGCTGATTGATGGAGTAGACGCTTTCCCCGGAGCGGTATAGTTTTCGACAGATTTCGATGGTTTCGTCGTGGATCTCGCGTCCCCTGACCACCACCGGCCGGTCGTTCTTGCGCAAAGTGAGCGCAACCCGGGCCAAACCCGACGGGCGCCTCTTGCCGCTGCCGTTGAAAATGAGGTCTTCCATCCGGTCGCCGCGCAGGAAGCGAGGACTCTGCCCGCCCAGCACCCAGCCAATGGCGTCGAAGAGGTTGGATTTCCCGCAGCCGTTGGGGCCGATGACCGAGGTGATCCCGTCGTCGAAAGTGATGCGAACCTTGTCGGCAAACGATTTGAAACCAACAAGTTCGAGCGATTCCAGCCTAAGCATCAGGTCCAAGTATACCTTTTCCTGAAGGAGTCCAGCCGGGGTCTATTCTGCCAGTCGAGCCTGACAAAAATGGTGGAAAAACGGAACGAATCGGATCGGGACAGGGTTGTCGAGATTCCGTCTCCCCGGCTCTGTCGCCGGAGCGAAAGCGGTGCTCGGGAAGGGTTCAAGGCAAATCGTCGGGTTTGCTGTTCTCAGCGCGGATTCAGTATATTGGTAGGCCCGATCCGGCTCCTGCGGACGGGCTGAAACTCATTATGACCAGACCATTTAGCGGCCTGATTTTCCTGCTTGTCCTGATTCTCCAGATTCCGGCGGCGGCGCAATCCGCGCCCTTCCTGCCGCTCGAGCAGGTGGAGCGGGGGATGAAGGGGGTGGGACGCACCATCTTCGACGGTGTCGAGATCGAAGAGTTCGGGGTCGAGATTCTGGGGGTGTTGCGCAACGTCCGGCCCCGTCAGAATCTGATCCTGGCCCGCTTGTCGGGTGAGAAGATCGAGCAGTCGGGTGTCTTCGGCGGGATGAGCGGAAGCCCCGTCTACGTGGACGGAAGGCTGGTCGGCGCAGTGGCCTACAGCTGGGCTTTCGCCACCGAGCCGATCGCGGGCATCACTCCCATCGAAGAGATCGTGGGCGCCTTCAAGGAAGGCCTGCCCCGCCTCGGATCCAACAGGCCCGCTCCATTCCAGCCCGACCGCCTTTATTCGGTCAGCACCCTCTCCGATCTGGTGGATCCAATTCGACGGCCCTCCTTGGCCGTGGAACTCGAGCCGGGACGTTTCGGCGACCTTCAGCGGCTTACTCCGATTGCCTCGCCACTGAGCCTTTCCGGAGTCACGCCCGCAACGCTGCGCTACTTCACATCCCTTTTCCGGTCCCTCGGCTTGGAACCGGTTACCGCCTTGAGCGCGACCGGGCTTTCGGATCTGGGAGAAGCCAAGCTGGAGCCGGGGGCCACCCTCGCCGCCCAACTGGTCCGTGGAGACCTGGATTTGAGCGCCTCCGGAACGATCACTCATATCAGCGGGACCCACGTGTACGCTTTCGGGCATCCCTTCATGAGCATCGGCTCGACCGATATGCCGATGACCAAAGGCGGCGTCGTGGCCATCATTTCGAGCCTGGCCGGAAGTCAGAAGGTCAGTGCCGTGGGGGAGCCGATCGGGAGCATCACTCAGGATCGGGCTACGGGAATTCTGGGCTTGACGGGACGCCAACCCGATCTCATCCCTCTCAAGGTCAAACTACTCACCAGCCGTGGCGAGGAAAAGGAATTCAACTACGAAGTGGTCACCGACGGCCTGCTGAGTCCCTTGCTGACGACGCTGTCGGTTTTCAACAGCCTCACCTCCTATGAACGCGTGGTGGGGAACCAGACCCTGCAGATGCGCTGCACCATCTCCCTCAAGGACCAACCGGAAGTCCGTTTTGAAAACAGTGTGTCGGATCTGGCCAATTCCTCCGCGCTGACCGCAGTGGCCGCGGGGGCGCCAGTCAACGTATTGCTCAACAGCGGATTCGACGATTTGGAAATGGAGCAAGTGGTTGTGGAGATCACCGCTGTGGAGCAGGCCAAGACGGCCGTGCTCGATCGCGTCTGGGTGGACCGGGTCGACGTCGAGCCCGGGGAAGAGATCGAGCTCTCCGTTTTTCTGCGCAAACCCAACGGCGACATGCTCTCCGAGAAGTTTCCTTTGAAGATTCCCGAGCAGCTCCCGCCGGGGCCGCTCAGCATCCTGGTCGGCG
>JBFGHF010000547.1:0-3523 GCA_041578355.1 Acidobacteriota bacterium | reverse complement strand
CACGATTCCGGAATCCTGGCCCGGCTGCCGACCGCCGTCGAACCTCGAGTGGCTGAGAGAGAATAGGGGACGGTGCCGATGACGATTCCGAAGGCGACACCGAAGACGACATAAACCCACAAACCAACCAACCAAACATGCTGCAGATCCTCCCCATCTCCGGAATCCCAGAAGTGAAGCCCAACGACTCACTGGCGGTCATTTTGACCCGGGCGCTCGACCGGGCGGCCATCCCTCTTCTCGACGGTGATCTCCTGGTCGTCGCACAGAAAGTCGTTTCGAAAGCGGAAGGGCGTCTGGTCAGGCTCGACACGGTCGAACCGTCCGAATTGGCGCTGAAGTGGTCCGAGCAGAGCGGCCAAGATCCCCGATTGGTCGAGTTGGTGCTCCGGGAAAGCCGCCGTGTTGTCCGCATGGACCAGGGCGTCCTCATTGTCGAGACTCGTCAGGGCTGGATCTGCGCCAACGCCGGCATCGATGCCTCCAACACTCCTCCCGGAACCGTGGCTCTGCTTCCCGAAGACTGCGACAAGTCGGCCCGCCAACTGCGCGAGGCTTTGCTCTCCGAAGCCGGGCGCCGTCTGGCGGTCGTGATCAGCGACAGCCACGGACGACCCTGGAGAGTAGGCCAGATCAATGTGGCTTTGGGGGTGGCCGGGATGAATCCTTTGAAGGACTATCGTGGAAAGCGAGACGCGACGGGAAAAGTGCTGCGCGCTACGCTCCTCAGCCCCGCCGACGAGGCCGCCGCCGCGGCGGGCTTGGCAATGGGCAAGGCCCGGGGCATTCCCGCGGTCCTGGTGCGAGGGCTCTCATTCGAGGGTGAAGGAGACGGGCGTCAGATGCTCCGCCGAGCCGATGAAGACCTTTTTCGTTGAGCAGCGGTCCCGCACCGAGTCATCCGTGGCTGATCCAAACCCACGTTGACGCCACCGCCAACCTCGCTAGAATAAACGCGGAGGAGGTGAGCGATGCCCGAGGGAGATATTCCGAAGAAGTACATGGACCTATTCAAGAAACGGACATTCGCGACATTGGTGACATTGAACGCCGATGGTAGTCCGCAGGCCACCCCTGTGTGGTGCGATCATGACGGCACCCATGTCGTCGTCAACTCGGCGAAAGGGCGCCGCAAGGATAAAAACATGAGGCGCGATCCTCGCGTGGCGCTCTCTCTGATCGATCCCGACAATCCCTATCGCTACCTGGAATGCAGGGGCAAGGTCGAAGAGATCACCGAAAAAGGCGCTTCCGACCACATCGACAAAATGGCCAAGAAATACCTCAACCGCGACAAATACCCCTTCGCTCAGCCGGGGGAGGTGCGTGTCCTGTACAAGATCAAGACCCACCACACGACGTCGATGGGGTGAGGAGGGGTGGCGCCGGTCTGCTTTGGAAGTAAGCGTAGCGCGATGGGCGAGGACTACCGCTCCAAGGTGGGCTGTTGGAAGACCTTCTGATCCTCCAGCCGAACCGCAGTCAGCGACCCGCCCCAGACACAGCCCGAATCGAGTGCTGTAAAGCCCTTTTGCCGGTGAAACCCGAGCGCCGCCCAGTGGCCGAAATAGAGGGTTTGACCGGGATTGGGTTCTCGAAGTTCGTACCAGGGAACGCAGCCGCGGGGCGCCTCCCCCGGAGGGCCCGCGAAATCGATGCAGAGCCGCCCGTCGGTCCGGGAGGTGCGCATCATCGTCAAGACCTTCAGGGCGCAGAGGAGCCGTTCTTGGTTTTCCATCCCGGGGCGCCAACAGGTCCTCCTTTTGCGGAAGTAGTTGCGGAGGAACGAGGGAGCTGCCGGAGAGCGCAACAGGCCCTCCAGCTCTCGGCAATATTGACGGGCCTGGTCCTGGTCCCAGCTCGGTAGGAGCCCGGCATGGACCATCGCTCGCGACCCCTCCTCGACAAGAAGAGGCCGTTGCCTGAGCCATTCGATCAAGGCCTCACGGTCGGGCGCCTCGAACACGGCCGACAGGGTGTCGCGCTGCTTGACGCCGCATGCATCCCAGTGCCTTGCCAGCAGGTAGATGTCGTGGTTGCCCAGGACGCATTCGATCCGTTGGTCGTGGCCGCGGGCCCAGCGCAAGACCTCCACAGAATCGGGGCCGCCGTTGACCAGATCTCCAACCAGCCAGAGACGGTCCCGGCCGGGGTCGAAGTCGATTTTCTCGAGCAGGGCCTGCAGGGTCCGAAAACAGCCGTGGATGTCGCCGATGGCGTAGCGGGCCATGGGAACGCAATCAATCGCCGGGTGACGCGGCCGGCGGGGCCGCGGCTGTGGAGGGCATGGGAGAAAGAGAGAGCAGCCGCTTCATGTCGTAGACCATCCCCTCACGGCTATAGGACGAGAATTCGAGGATTCCGGTGTCCATGCGGATCGCATCCTCGGGGCAGGCTTCCACACAGTATCCGCAGAAAACGCACAAGCCCAGATCGATGTCGAAGCGGACCGGGTACTTCTCGATCTGCGGGTTGGGATGCTCACCCGCCACGATGTAGATGCAGCGCGCGGGGCAAACGGTTTCGCACATCATGCAGGCTACGCAGCGTGGAGAGCCGTCTTCGCGCCGCGTCAGTCGATGCAGAGTGCGCAGCCGAGATGACAGGGGGCGCCGTTCTTCGGGGTATTGATAGGTTTCCGATCCCCGCCGTCCTTTCAGCAAACCCACTTGGTGGGCGATGTGGACCAGGATATTGCGGAAGAAGTGACCCGCCGTGATCCGGAGTCCCTTGACGATCTCGGGCAGGTAGGTGCGTTCCCAAAAGCCGAGTTGAACTTCTACTTTCTTGATCGCCATAGTCAATCCAAAAGCAACATCACCAAGCCCGTAACCAGAATGTTGGCGATCGACAGCGGCAGCATGATCGTCCACCCCAGGCGCATCAGCTGATCCCAGCGAAAGCGGGGAAGGGTCCACCGGATCAGCAGCATCAGGAAACAGAAGAAGAACACTTTGGCCAGAAAGGCAGACACCTGGAGCAGAAGAACACCCCAAACGGGAACCGCCAACGTAGCCCCCCAGGGAAACTCGAATCCGCTGGGGCCCAGAAAGGGAACCTGCCAGCCGCCGAAAAAGAGTGTTGTGATCAGCGACGCCCCCAGAACGGTTTCGATGAAGTCGGTCATCAAAAACATTCCGAACTTCATGCCGCTGTATTCAACGAAATAGCCGATGATCTCCGATTCCCCCTCGGGTACATCGAACGGGACCCGCTTCGTCTCGGCCATGGCGGCCGTGAAGAAGAGGATGAAACCGAGTGGCTGCAGCAGCACGCCCCACAGTGGGATCCATCCCCAAAGCAGCTGACCCTGGGCGAGATTGATCTCCTGCAGGCTGAACGTCTGGTAGCTCATGAGCAGACCGATGATAGTGGCCCCCATGGTGATTTCGTAAGAGATCATCTGGCTCGAGGCGCGCAGCCCGCCCAGCAGGGCATAGTTGTTGGCCGACGACCAGCCCGCCAGGACGAAACCGTAGATCCCCATGCTCATGATGGCGAAGACGTAGAGCAGGCCGATGTT
>JBFGHF010000546.1:0-3529 GCA_041578355.1 Acidobacteriota bacterium | reverse complement strand
TAGGGTGGCGATCTCCGCGGGGAAAGTGCATGGCAAACGATTCCGAAAAAAAACACGAGCCGGCTGAAGCCAAACCGAGGGATCGGAAGCAAGCCCGGGGGCCTCTACCCGATCCCACCGTCGTCTCTCTGCGGCACAGCCGCATCATCCTCTACCTGATCGGAGGCGCCATCGCCGCCGAGGTCTTCTTCGTGCTTCTCGATTATCACGTCAACTACGGGCGTTTGATCGACATGGGGCCGATTCGACGGCTCTCCAACATCGCGCGAGAAGACGGTCTGGCCTCCTGGTTCGGGACCGCCCAGACTCTGGTCATCGCGCTCAGCCTTTGGTGGATCTATCTGATCGTCAAGAACCAAGCTGCCGATCGTTGGACGCGCGCCGGGTGGCTGACGCTGGCTGTGTTCTTCTCCTACATGACGGTGGACGACGGGGCCGAAGTGCACGAGCGCATGGGGACGGTTTTCCGGACCCTCTTCGAACGGGAGGGGTCGGGGCCGGGGACGATTTTCTCGCCCCTGCTCGATTTTTTTCCAAGCTACACCTGGCAGTTGGTATACATGCCCATCCTCGGCTTGCTCGGCGTCTACATTCTGATCTTTCTCTACAAGGAACTGGAAGACAACTTCTCGCGAGGTCTGGTGGTGACGGCGCTCGGCTGCTTCTCCGTCGCGGTGGGCCTGGACTTCATCGAAGGCCTTGACGAGGACCACTGGTTCAATCTTCACAAGTGGCTCGGCGACGTCGAGTGGGTGGACACCTTCACGCGCGAGCGCTTCCGCAGGAACGGCTTCACCGCCGTGGTGCACTTCTCGAAGTCGGCCGAGGAATTCCTCGAGATGCTGGCCAACAGCCTGATGTGGTGGGCGTTCTTGAGGCGTTTGGGGACGATCGGGGAGCGGGTCGAGGTGCGCTTGACTCGGTAGATGGAGCGACGAACGCGCCATCAGGGGCGCGGACCGGACAGCGGCGGGGTCGTGGGTTCCGGGTGCTGCCGGACGGGGCGCGGACCGGCACGCGGCGGGGCCCGTGCGTGGAACGCAGGCATCCCTGCCTGCAATTCAGCGATCCGCCCGACCGCTCGGGGAGGAATTGCGGGCTGGAAGCCCGCGTTCCGGGTGCTGCTGTATGGGGCGCGGACCGGGCAGCCGCTAAGCCGCGGACTGCAGGCATTTCTGCCTGCAGCCCTGCCAACCCACCGACCTAGCTCTCATCTCCTTCCCGGCTCGCCAGAACAATCGCCGGGATCTTCTTTTCCCGCACCATCTTGTTGAACTCTTCCACGTCCTTTTTCAGGATCGGGTCGAGCTTGGAGAGCAGGCTCGAAAGCTGAGGCTTGAGGTCTTCGTAGCGCTCCTTGGCGCCGGGACGCGGGCCGTAGTCGGGACCGGAGATGTCGCCGTAGAGGACGATCCACTGGTTGTCGAGACGGCCGGGAAAGTTGAGGGCGTCCTGGCCTCCCTCACCTTCGAGTTGGGTCAATTCTCCCTCGATCTCAGTGAGGGTTTTGCTCAGCTTCTTGGCGGCCTCGGCCAGTTCGTCTCCGTAACCGGCGTCCTTGGCTTTCTTACCGATGTCCCCGACCTGCTGCTTGACCTGGCGAATCCGGGCGAGATTGTCGTAGAGCTCGTCGATTTTCTTGCCGACCTCCACGGCCAGTTTGTATTGCTCTTTGTATTCGGCCAGGGTGGTGTCGAGCCGAGGGTCGGACTTGAGGGTCAGCGGTTGGGTCGCCGTCGTCTCGCCCGCTGTCAGCCGGACCTGGTAGTTGCCAGGCACAGCCTGAGGACCGCCCGCCCCGCGGCCGCCCCACATCACGATGCCGCGCGGGACTTCGAACAACGCCTCGTGACGCTGGTTCCAGGCGAACCGGTTCATGCCCGCTTTGGCGGACGGCGCCGAACCTCCACCACCGCCGAATCCAAAACCGCCTCCGCGGCGCCGACCGCCCTGGCCCTCTGCTTCGGAGCGGCTGGTGAACTTGTTGATCACTTCACCCTCCGAGTCGAGGATCTCGACGGTGATCGGCTTCTCGGGGGCCTCTTTCAAGTAGTAGTTGATCGTCGTGGCGAATCCCGAAGCCCGATGCGAGTCGCGCGGCGGGAACAAGTAGGCTGCCTTCGAAGCGGTTTCGGAGTTGAGCTGCTGCAGCGGAGAGACGTCGTCGAGTATCCAGAAGGCGCGGCCCTGGGTGGCGACCACCAGGTCGCCGTCCTTCCAGGCCAGATCGGTGACGGGCGAGACGGGCAGGTTGAGCTGCAGCGACTGCCAGTGGGTGCCGTCGTCGAATGAGACGTACATGCCGAACTCGGTCCCGGCGTAGAGCAGTCCCTTCTTGCCGTGGTCTTCGCGCACGACTCGGACGAAGTGGTCGGCGGGAATCCCGTTGTTGCCGTCGCTGAGCCGGCGCCAGCTGGCGCCGTAGTCGTTGGTCTGGAAGATGTAGGGCGTGAAGTCGTCCTGGCGGTAGCGGAAGACGGCGATGTGAGCGCGTCCCGGGTCGTGGGCCGAGAGGTCGATCATGTTGACGACACCCCATTCGGGCATCCCCGGAGGCGTGATTTCGTCCCATTTCTTGCCGTTGTCTCGCGAGATGTGGACGCGCCCGTCGTCGCTTCCGACCCAGAGAAGCCCCGCCTGATGGGGTGACTCTTCGAAGGCGAAGATGGTCCCGTAGACCTCGACGCCGGTGTTGTCGCGGGTGATGGGTCCGCCCGAGTAGTCCTGTTTCTCCTTGTCATTGCGCGTCAGGTCGGGACTGATGATCTCCCAGCTCTCGCCTTGGTCGCTGCTTCGGTGGACGTACTGCGAGGCGTGGTAGACGACGTCGGGGTTGTGCGGCGAGATGCGGATGGGGGCGTTCCACTGGAATCTGTACTTCATGTCGGCGGCCCGCTGGCCCGTCTGCGACTCGGGGTAGGTCCGAATGCTGCGGCTCAACCGGCTTTGCGTGTCCATCCGGCTGATGGTCCCACCGTAACTCCCCGCGTAGACAATGTGATTGCCGCGAGGATCGACGGCGATGTGGCCGCTCTCGCCGCCGCCCACCGAATAGAAGCCGGGCGCCCCCCGGCCGCCAAAAGCTCCCCGGCTCGAGACCGAAGCCGTGCTGTTGTCCTGCTGGGCCCCGTAGACGCGGTAGGGGAAACCGGCGTCGACTGAGACCCGGTAAAACTCGGCGGTCGGCTGTCCCATTTGATCGGTCCACGACTCGGCGCCGTTGAAGCTCACGTTGGCCCCGCCGTCGTTGGCGTTGACCATGATCTTGGGATTATCGGGGTTGATCCAGAGGTCGTGGTTGTCGCCGTGGGGGACGCGGAAGCTCTGATAATTGCGGCCGCCATCGGTGGAACGATAGAAGCCCGTGTTGAGGACGTAGACCGTTTCCGGGCTGACGGGGTCGGCATAGATGTGGATGTAGTACCAGGCCCTTTGTAGAAAACGGCGCTCGCGGTTGATGCGCGTCCAACTCTCACCGCCGTCGTCGGAGCGAAAGATGCCGCCCTTGTTGCCGGGGGCTTCCACCAGC
>JBFGHF010000545.1:0-3529 GCA_041578355.1 Acidobacteriota bacterium | reverse complement strand
TGAGATCCAGCCTCCTCCTCATCAGTCCCGGAGGGACGGCTGAAAAAACGATTGCACTCCGCGGTTTCAATCGTCCCTCCGGGACTCTGAACTCGGCTGGGGCTGAATACCCAGGGCTGAAGCCCTGGCTATTTTCACACCGCCCCTCCGGGGCTCTTCGCACCCGCATCGACTGTCATTCAAGCTCTCCGGCTCAAGGGACCGATTTGGGAGCCCTGTCAGGGTCGCCAACCCTGGATTCGGGGCAGCACCCCATCATCCCTGCTCCAAGAGTCGGGAATTGCCTCACAAGCCCAGAAGCCGCGCCGCGTTGCCGCCCAGAATCGCGCTTTCCTCCTCGGGAGCGAGTTGCAATCCCCGGATGCTCTCCAGCATCGAGGGAATGCTTCCGATCATGTGGGGGTAATCGCTGCCCGCCAGGATCCGACCCGTTCCGGCAAACTCGATCGCCAGTCTGAGCGCATTCGGATCGAAATTGACCGAGTCGTAGTAGAAGTCCTTCAGGTAGGCACTGGGAGGCTTGGAGAGATTCGGCCAGGCACCGCTCGAGTGCAAGGGGAGGCTTCCGCAGGGCGCGCGTCAGAGGGAGTCGAAGAAGTCCTAACGATCCGATCGAGCTACCTTCCTGAAGAGCAAGAGAAAGCGGTTTTTCTCGTTTTCCCACCCGTCGTGACGCCCGATCAGCTCGAATCCGCTGCCGGTCATTTCGGAGATGAGGTCGTCGGCTGAGACGCCGTGTCTGCTGCTGCGTCCCAGCGGAGCGAAATCGACGACGGCGATGACCTTGCCCGGTTTGAGAATACGCCACAGCTCGGCCCGCATTTCTTCCGGATGGGAGAAGTGATGATAGACGGTTCGAAGCAGGACTGCGTCGCAGCATTCGTCGTCCAGCTTGGTCTCCTGCTTGTCCCCCAGAATCGGAGTGACGTTCTCTAGATCGGCCCGCTTGACCGCCCTTTCGATCTTGCGGATTTCCGAGGAATCGATCTCTTGGGCGTATACGCGTCCTTCGGGTCCGACCTCGCGCGCCAGAGCGATGCTCCAATCGCCGTCTCCGGCGCCGACATCGGCTATCACGTCGCCCCGCTCAATCTCCATGAGGCGGGCGAGCTCCTTGGCGCGCTCCTGGTTGGCAACCGCAGTGGCGGCGGCGAGTGATGACGTGAGCAACAAGAGAAAGAGGCGTTGGCTGAGCATTCTGCTGTTCTGTCACGGTGAAGAGACGGGGTTGGTTCCTTTTTTCCAGGCCACAGTTCTCACTTCACGTCTCACACTTGGGCGCTCGCGATGTTTTTCTCTCTTCCTCTGCGTTCCGGCTTCAGGCTCGAAGTCGGGAACACCCGAGCGGCAAAAATGCGAAATCAGAGAGGAGGAACTGGGGCTATTTTTTGGTCCGACACCCGGCAGCATTCAGCCAGACCCTTCTGGCCGGCTCGGCAACTCAATTCTGTTGGGGATTGTTCAAAACGCTGCTATGCTGAACTGCAATCGGCGGGTCCCCCCCTCGTTCCAAACGACCACGGGGAAGGTCTTGTCACGAAAACAATGCCTTTCACGGAGTGACAAAGATGGAAAAGGCTTTCCAGCGAATCTTCATTGTGATGTTCGAGAACCAGTACCGCAGTTACGTGATTCAGCACCCTTTCATGCAAAAGCTGGCCGCAGCGGGCACGGACATGACGAATTACTTCGGCGCGTTCCACCCTTCGCAAACAAACTACCTGGCTTCATTCGCCGGCGAGGTCTGCGCCGTCACCAACGACACGCCCCCGGCGGAACCTCTGCGGCAGCAAACCATGGTGGATGTCCTCGAGCCTGCCGGCGTTTCCTGGAAGGCCTACATGGAAGGTTATCCGGGGGACCCATGGAAGGCAGTCTGGAAAAACCCCTCCTATCCGTCGAG
Source organism: Acidobacteriota bacterium (assembly GCA_041578355.1). GTDB lineage: Bacteria > Acidobacteriota > UBA6911 > RPQK01 > JANQFM01 > JBFGHF01. The sequence goes on along the minus strand of JBFGHF010000545.1, from coordinate 1,626 downwards.
CGATCAACCGCTCAACGAGTATCCCGACAACGGCAACGACCTGGCCCGCTACTATCGAAAACACAACGCCTTCGCCTCGTTCCACACGATTCAAGCCGACCAGAACCGCTGGAGCAAGATCGTCAGCGAGACCGAGTTCTGGGACGACGTGGCGGCCGGTTCCTGGCCCGAGTACGGTTGGTTCACTCCCGACATCTGGAACGACGGGCACTACCTTTACAACACTCACACCGATACCGATCCCCGCACCATGCTGATCCCTCAGGTCGCAGGGTGGCTGGAGTACGTATTCCTGGGCACTATCGCCGCCAACAAAGTCCAAGGCGGGGCCGCGACCGGCGAGAAGAACATCGGGTTGGGCATCGATGTCGACCTGTTGCTCAGCGACCCCAAGAAGGCTTGGTCGCAGTCCCACGTTCCCAGCGGAACGCTGATCGTGATCACTTTCGACGAGGCCGATTTCGACGCTCAAGGATACGACACCAACTATGACGGACCCAACCAAATCTACACAGTGCTGCTGGGCGACATGATCGAGCCCGGCACGGTCATTTCCACGCCGCACAACCACTACAGTCTGATGAAGACCATCCAGAATAACTTCGGCGCCAAGAGCCTCGGCAAGAACGACCAGAGCGCCAACTGGCTCCGCTCCCTTTGGAATCAGCAATTCTCCTGGTCAGAGCCCGCCGCCACGGGCATAACGGCTGCGGGAAAAGAGGTTGCGCTCGCATCTCTGGGCGGCGAAGAGCACCTGGTTTATTCCGACTCGTCGGGCAATCTCTCTTCATCGACCTTCGACGGCTCCTCCTGGTCGAAGGGACAGACCATCGGCATACAAGCCGGGGGACCCATTGCGCTGGCGTCATCGCAAGGAAAGCTGGTCCTGGTCTACGCAAAGGGGGCGGGTGATCTCTACTACTCGGTGTTCGAACAGGGGAATTGGGCCACCCAGCCGTTGGGACAGCATGCCGCGGGCGATCTCGCTTTGGCGAGCTATCGGGACGAAGCCGACGGGCAGGAGAAACTGATGCTCTGCTGGGTGGGTGAAGGCGGCTTCATTCAGTACCTCGTCTACTCGCAGGGCGCCTGGGAAGGAACTCCGGGACAAGTCGGCCAGCTCACCGACGGGCCGATGACTCTGGCGTCACTGGGGCCCTCGCTTTACCTTGTCTACAAAGAGCGCAACACGCGCAAGATGAAGATGACCTCGTTCAACCTCGCCCCCTACAACGCGTTCGCCGCCGTCGACTTCGAAGACGGTCCTGCTCCCCAGAACGATACGTCCCTTCACCAGTGGTCCCCCGCGGACTTCTACGTGGGCCACTTCGCCAAAAAGATGGGGAAACTTCAGAACGACTATCAGGCGCTGGGAAACCTGGCCATGGCCAGCATTGAAGGCGAGATGCACCTGGTGCACCGCGGCGCCTATCAGGACAAACCCTCGGCCTACACCGAGATGTTCGGTTTGACAGGGATCTTCACGGCGTCCAACCAATTGACCAACGGATTCGGCACACTCAGCCAAGCGGGCTGGACGCTCGAGCAGGAATGGACGGCGCTTCAGCTGGATCCGGATAGCGGCATCGCACTGTCGTCGGACGGCACCAGATTGACGCTGGTCTG
>JBFGHF010000544.1:0-3536 GCA_041578355.1 Acidobacteriota bacterium | reverse complement strand
GTCGTCCTCATCGAAATCTCGGAGGCGCGCTGACCAAGGACTCGGTCGGCGGGCAACGGCTCGAACTCTGGTTGATACCTCGAATGGAGGGAATGGCCAGAGGTGGGCAACCAGCGGAAAGCGGTAATCGTAAGCTCCGAACCGATTTGTTGGCTGGACGAAGTGCCGCAGACTTTGCTCCAGCCGGGATCGGTAATCAGGATCCTCCTTCCGATATACTCGAAGTGCGCACCGGTTGAGGAGGAGTATGCAAACCAGAAGACGCAAGCTGACTCTTGTCGCAGGGCTGCTTCTTTCGCCGCTCGGCCATTTGCCCGAAGCGGCCGCTGCCGAAAACGGGGAGAAGGTCTACCGCCAATTCTGCCAGGAATGCCACGGCAAGACGGGCCGCGGTGATGGGGAAAAGGCCAAGCGGCTCAAATTCTTTCCGCGCGACCTGTCGCTGGCCTCTTTCAAGTGCCGCAGCACCGGCAGCGGTTCGTTGCCAACCGACGCGGACCTGATGAGGGTTGTGATGGAGGGACTGCCGGGATCGCAGATGCTCAAGTTCGACGGCAAACTGAACGCCGATCAAGCCCGTTCCGTCGTCGAATACATCAAGACGTTTTCAGACCGTTTCGAGACCGAATCGCCGGGGTCCCGGGTCGAGGTCCCGCCGGCCGTCACCCCTTCGGAGCAAAGCGTCCGAGAAGGACGCCAGATCTACCGGATCCTCAACTGCTGGTCCTGCCACGGAGTCGACGGACAGGGAAACGGCCCGGCCTCGGGCGAACTCGTGGACGACTGGCAGCGACCGGTCCAGGTTCACAACTTCGTTTTGTTCAAGAAATTCAAGTGCGGGAATGACGATGCCGACCTCTACCGGACGCTCCACACGGGAATGAACGGCTCTCCCATGCCTTCCTATCGAGATGCGATGCTCTTCGGAGGCGACGCCCTCTCGGATTTCAGCGGACTGTCCGAAGTGTTCGGCTCTGCTGAGGCCGGCGACATCGAGAAGTACCTCGATGAGCAGCCCACGAGCTCTGCGATCAGCCGGCTCGACGAATCCGAAAAGGAGAGCCTCATCGCCACCCGGACCTGGGCGCTGGTCCACTACCTGCGCTCGTTGCTGGCTCGGCAAGAGTAGGAGCGGAGACCGTAACGCGCGCATCCTGCCCGCATTGGGGGGGATCGGCGGTGTTTTCGTGGGGGCAGCCTGGAAGGCCGCGTGACGCGCTTTGGGCGATTTGCCGCAGTCGGCGGCATTTTTGGCCCAGCCGATACCTGCGGACCTGGGTCCAGTTGTCCTGTTGGAGAACCAGTCAATCCCGGCCAAGAATCGGAACTACCAGGAGAGGTCGGTAACCGCCTCATCTTCTTGCCGTTAGCCCGCCGAATCCAAGCCAGACAGCACACGCACTCGGTGGGCGATACGCCGGCCCAATCCGGAACGCCCCCTGCTTGTTCGTTTTGAAGAAGAAGTTGCTTCTTCCGAGGGGTGTGAGATGGCGAACGTTCCGGTGGTCGAGCATTTTCAAGTAGCTGTCTCGTCCGATCAGCTGCAGCGTGTCGACCGGCTGGCTGACGAACTGAGCCGGGACCCCCGCTTCGAGGGAGACCAACGTTTCCAGCCTCTGCTCGCCAAGGACCCTGCTGCCGGACCCGTCCTCTGCATCGATGACATGAGCGCCATCCGGATTCCGCCTCGGCTGGAAGAGGTGAGCTTTGTGATGGACCGGGCGCGCCTGCGGGCGGGTTCCGGAGACACCGTGGCGGTATTGGGAGATCCCGGGGAGGGATACGAGGAGTACTGCCGAACCTATCTTGGATTGGAAAGCTGCAGTTGGCTGAGGCCAAGGCGACCCGAGGACGGCCGGAACCTGGCGCGGGCTTGTTGGCAAGACTCCGAGGCCTTTGCTTGGCTGGCCCAAGCTGTCGAGACAGGCCAGCTGACGGCAATTCACCCTTACATGGGGTCGCCGGACGTCTGGGAACTGTCCGTTCGGCTCAGCCGCGCCGCGGGACGCTTCGTGCCAGTGCTGGCCCCTCCGCCAGCCTTGTCGCTATGGGCCAACAACAAGGTCGATTTCGCCTCCACGGTGAGTAGACTTTTCGGCGAGGAGTGGATTCTCCCGGCGAGCCCGGCGTCGAGTCTGGCTGGGATCGCCAGCGCCGCCCGTTTCTGGGCCCCGCGATCCCGTCGCCTGGGGATCAAGCTCCCCGACTCGGCGGGAGGCAGGGGGAACCTGGTGCTGCCCGTGGACCGCCTCGAATGGCGCTCCGACGACGCCTTGCGGAAGGAACTCCGCTCGCTGCTCCATGACATCGGTTGGCGGGCCGGGGTGGCGGCTCTGGTCGGCCCTTGGCTCAAGGATGTGGCATGCACACCATCGGCGCAGCTCTGGATCCCCGGGGAGGGGCCGCCGGTCGTCGAGGGCATCTACGTGCAGATGCTGAAAGGCGAATTCGGGGAGTTCGTGGGAAGCCGCCCGGCTGACTTCTCCCCCGCCTTGAGCAACGAGATAGCCCAACGAAGCTGGCTGCTGGGCCGTCTTTATCAGAGGCTGGGCTACGTGGGACGTTGCTCCTTCGACTTGATCATCCAAGGCCGCGACGCCGAATCGGGACGGATCTTTTTCGTGGAATGCAATGGACGCTGGGGAGGCACCTCCATACCGATGACCTTGCTCAACCGGCTTTGGGGCGATTGCCTTCGTCGCCCCCACCTCTTGCGCACGGTCGACCTCGAGGGCTTGGATCGGCTCCGCCTACACGACCTGCTCGATCGCTTCAAACCCGAACTCTTCGATGTGCGCACGGGCCGAGGCCGGGTCATCCTGTTCAACCCCAGCCGGATAAAGGAGCGTTCCGGGATCGAGGTGATCGCTTCAGGGCGTGACCTCCGAGAGGCCCAGGATTTTCTGGAGTCGGAATTCCCAGAGAGTCTGGATCGCTTGATTCACCGCGGCCTGACCCACTGATCAGGATCGGATCATGTTCAGCATCATCTTGAATCGCTCGCGGGCGTGCAGGGCGTGGCGAACCTAGGCGGGCATGATCACCACTTCTCCGGCATCGACGCGAACAAGCTTGCCGCCGATCGTGACTTGGGCGCTACCGTCCAACACCTGGAGCAGGGGCGGCGTGTTCCCCACTTCACAGGGGGAGAACCACGAAGGCAAGAAATCACCACGCCGGATTTCTTTGTGTCTCGTGGTGGCTTGGTGGTTTTTCTTCCCGGGGGGCGGCGGTGTTACCGCCGGACTCAGTTCTCCGGCAGAGCGAACGCCACGTATGCGCCCTGGATCTCTTCCTGGGTTTGGCGGGTCAGGCCGGCCTGCTCGGCAGCGCAAAACAGGACGTACTGGCGGCCGTCGACTTGATAGACCGCCGGAATGCTGGAAACGGCTGCGGCCAGTTCGTGTTCCCAGAGGACCTGCCCGGTGTCGGGGTCAATGGCGCGGACTTTCTTGTCCCGGGTCCCGCTGAAGATCAGCCCGCCCGCGGTCACGACGGGCCCCACCTTCTGGTAGCTCCCTCCGGTGCCGGTGATC
>JBFGHF010000543.1:0-3537 GCA_041578355.1 Acidobacteriota bacterium | reverse complement strand
GTCTTTCAGGACTTCTTCCTGGAGCCGTCACTACCCTACTCGGTGGTCCGGGGAGAACGCTTCCCACTGAAAGTGGATCTCTTCAACTATCTGCCCGAGGCCCAGACGGTGCGGGTCGATTTGGAGACCGTGAGCGGTTTGGAGTTCCTTGAACCGTCCTCTCGGGAAATCACCATCGACGCCAACTCCGCCGTGTCGGCGCAGTTTGCGGTGCGGCCCACCCGGGTGGGAACGCTGCCCCTGCGGATCACCGGGCTGGGCGCCGGAGAGGGCGACGCCGTTCTGCGCGAACTGAGGGTCGTTCCCGAGGGCTTGCCGGTCGAAGAGGTCTCAAACTCGATTCTCGAGGCCGGACAGATTGTGGATTTCACTCCCAAGCTGCCGGTGGAGGCGGTGCCCGACTCGACCCGTGCCTTTCTGGCTCTGACTCCCAGCCTCGTGGGCCAGTCCATGCAGGGAGTCGACGACCTGCTCGAGATGCCCTACGGCTGCGGCGAGCAGAACATGATCTTCCTGGCCCCCGACATCGAGATCCTCAAGTATTTGCGCGAGATCGGAGAGCTGAGTCCCGAGATTCGCATCACCGCCGAGCACTTCATCAACACCGGTTATCAGAGGCAGTTGACGTTTCAAACCGAGGACGGCGGCTTCTCCGCCTTCGGAGACCCTCCCGGGTCTCTCTGGCTCACCGCGTTTGTGCTCTCTTCGTTTTCGGGAGCGCGCGAAGTCCGCGACATCGACGAAACCGTTCTCTCGCGGGCGGCGGCAATGTTGCTGACGCGCCAGAACGAAGACGGGTCGTTTGAGCCCGACCGGTTCCTGATTCACTCCGAGATGGACGGCGGCCTGGAGAATCTCTTTGCGATGAGCGCCTACGTGACCAACGCCTTGGCCGACTATGGAGGGGCCGAGGTGGCGGCGGGCTTGCAGCGGGCGGCCGGTTTCCTCTCCACCACCTGGACATTCACCGGCATCCGAGACCATTCCTATTCGTTGGCGATCGCGGCCGTCGCCCTGCAAAAAATATCCGGCTTCGAGAGCACCGCCGAGGCGATCCTCGATCGCCTGGTGGAGCTGGCCATCGACGATGAGAACGGACTCCATTGGGAGCCGTTTCCGGTGGAGACGACCGGCTATGTCTTGATGGCGCTGCTTGCCTCCCGGCAGGGCGAGGGGCGACGGCAGGCCCAGCCCGCCCTCGACTGGCTTTCCACGCAAAGGAACTCCCTGGGTGGCTACGGCGGCTCGACACAAGACACCGTAGTGGCGCTCAAGGCGCTCTTCCAGGCCGCCCGCAAGGTCCATCGCGACCTCGATGTACGGATCGAAGTGACCGCCGGAGAGGAAGTGCTGCTGGAGACAGTCATCAACGAGTCGAACTTCGATCTTCTCCACCAAGCCGAGATCCCCCTGGACGGCAGGCAGGTGCTGCTCAAGAGCGAAGGGAGAGGGAATGTCGGCTACCAGGTCACGCTGCGCTACCACGTCCCGGGCCGTGACTTGCCTCGCTCCCCGGATTTGGAGTTCGAGGTTTTCTACGAAACCGCCCACGTCGAGGTCGACGACATCGTCGACGTGCTGGTCCGCATGACCTACAAGGGACGCAAGCTACGAACCGCCATGATCATCGCCGACGTGGCCATCCCCACCGGTTTCGAGTCGGTTCGATCCTCTCTCGATCGTCTGGTTAAGCTGAAGTTGGTGGAACGTTACGAAATCGCCGGGCGCAAGCACATCTTCTACATAGAGGGGCTGGATGCCTTCGAGGAGCTGAGCTTCGACTTCCAGATCAAGGCGCTCTACCCGGTTCGCTCCGAGGCGGGGATTTCTCAGGTTTACGAATATTACGATGCCGCTGTACGCGCTTTTCACCGGTCCGACCCGCTTTTGGTGGTCGATCCCGATCAGGCCCCTCCCGAGGTCGATTCGATTTCTCCGCAAGCCTCTCCCGGCGGCAGCACCCTGCTGATACGCGGCAGTGGATTCCTGAGCGGAGCGATCGAGGTGCTCTTCAACGGAAACGCCGCCAGCGTGCGCGTGCTCGACGACACTACAATGTTGGTCACCGTGCCCAATCTCGAGCCCGGAGGAGTCGAGCTGTCGGTGGTGGGAGCCGGCGGAGAGGTTGTTCTCGAACCCGGGTCGAAGACTTTTCAGATCGAACCCGGCAGGGTGCGTTATCCGCTTTTCGCTGCCCGCGGCGGCGCCTTCAACGGCTTCGCCCTGGCCAACCTCTCGGGCCGGTCGGCGCGTCTGACAGCCACCGCCCGGGGCGCCGGAGGCGAATTGCTGCAACTTGCCTCCAATCCCGCTCAACTCGAGGTGGATCCGGGGCGTCAGGCCGCCCGGCTCGACAGCCAGCTATTGGGCCGGCAGATGGACAAGCCGGCGTGGGTGGAGTGGGTCGGCGACAATGCAGAGGTGGTCAGCCTCTTCCAATTCGGTGACGGCCGGGCTCTCGACGGGCTGCCTCCCTTCTCGGAAGCCTCCGCAAAATTCTGGCTGACTCGCATCTTCCAGGGTCCGACGGCTTTCCGGGGTCATGCTGCATCCACCCAAGTCGTTCTGGCCAATCCCAACGGTCAGCCGGCTCGCGTCCGCTTGCGGCTCTTTTCGGGTCAGGGCTCGGATCCGGTGGCGGAGGTGATCCGCTCTCTGGCAGCCTTTGACCTTTTGAGTGAAACAGCCGACGCGCTTTTCTCGCGCCAGTCGATCGCCCCTCCGGCCCACGTCGAGGTGGACGTCATCGAAGGGCCCGGTGTGGTCGGCTTCTCCCGGATCGACGCTTTGGACAAGGATACGGTTGTGGGTTTGACCGGGATGACCGTTCCCGACTCGCAGGAGTTCTGGTCGGCCCAGTTCGCCACTTCCCCGGGCGCCTTGTTCAGCAACCTCAAGCTGCTCAACACCTCCTCCGGGTCGCGCCAGGCTCAACTCGTCCTGATCGCTGACTCGGGCAGTCAGGAAATCGGACGTACCGCGGTCGGTTTGGAGGCCGGGGAAATGATGGAGGCCGATTTGGAGGATCTCTTCGATCTGCCTCAGGGCGGCGCCACGATCAGCGGCTCCCTGCGGATCGAAGCCGACGGACCAGGGCTTCTGGGAGACGTCCTTTTCGGCGCTCCCGACCTCGAGAATGCAGCTTTGCTCGCGCTGCAGAGCGAACCGGTCAGGAAGGTGGCATTCGGCCATATTGGTGACACTCCCGACTTCTTCACCGGACTCGCCCTCCACGTCACCGAAGGTGAGGCGGCAGACGTGACCGTAAAGGCCTACTCCCCTCAGGGAAGGCTCCTGGGAAGCAGCCACTTGTCGCTTTCCGGTTTTGCGCGCTTTTCGCGGGAATTGGTGGAGCTGATTCCGGCGACGCGAGGCGTCAACGGCGGTTATGTGGTGATCGAGTCGACCCGGCCGTTGGTGGCCCAGGAACTCTTCGGAGACCGAGGATTACGCTACTTGTCCGCAGTGCCGGCGACGGCTCTGGAGTAGGGTCCATCTCTGCACTGGATTCCTGCGATTCGGCGCGGCACGCCTGAC
>JBFGHF010000542.1:0-3539 GCA_041578355.1 Acidobacteriota bacterium | reverse complement strand
GATCTGCACGGGATGCGCCCATTTCTCGTTATCGAAGACAAAGCCGCCGCCGGGTTTGGCGCCAAGCCAGAACTTCCCGCCCTCCAATTCGACATCCCCGTCGACCTGCCGGGCGGCGGATTCGTGCGCACCCTCCTCCCCGAAACGGGGCGGAGGATAACCCAAGGTGTGGCGCATGTAGGTGAAGGCCTCCGTGTGCATATCCTGGTGGAAAATGCTCAACTGGTAGAAATAGGCTGACTCCGTCGACAGGCTGGAAGCTTGGCTCCTGTTCAAGGTGTCGAGGACTCGCTTGTAGACTTCATCGAAATAGGCCATGGTCCCTTGGCGTTCCGGCAGTTCGAGTCCCCAGCGCGTGTCGTGGGCCACTTCCGAGGAGTTGTAGAGTTCGTCGGCGTTTTCAAGGATCGAAGGGCGCCGCTGGAGGTGGCGCAGCACCCAGAACTCCAGAAACCAGGCGCCGTGGCCGATTTCCCAGAGGAAGGGGTTGACGATGTCCATGTAGGGCACCGCGAGTTGCTCGTCGCTGAGGTCGCCGACCAGAGCCCGGGTTCGAGCGTGCGCGTCAGCGAGTTGTTGGGCGAGAGTCGTCTTGGAGATCATGGGGTCCTTAGACTGGGTCCTGGCTCATTGCAAGTAAATACGATCTGGTATCCATCGCGGAGCGAGACTCTCACTTTTAGGTGCTGCGGCTTGCTCCCGCTTTGAGTTTCCGCTGGCGGCGATGGGAAGGAAAGCGGCGGCAAGCCGCCGCACTCCAAACATTGCCACCCTCCCAGCCTAGACTCGACCGCGCTCAGAACAGTTCGAGTCCCGCCTCCTTGACGGCTCGCCGGAAATCCGCCCACTGGCCCGAATAAAATCTATCCACTTCGCCCTGAAACGACTTCAACGCCCCTTTGGCCTGGCTGACGAGAAGCTTCTGCGCGGGAGTGGGCGGCGCCCAGGTGTTGCCCAGAGAGGAGAGGGCTGTCCGCAAGCGAGATCCCAGCAGCGTGGGATCGTTTCGGATTCCCTGAACTCGCCTGCCTCGGAACTTCTCCTGGAGTTTGTCGATCACGGAGCCGGCGTTTTTCGACATCTCCTCGATCTCAGCGGATTCTCCGGATTCGAGATCCCCGATGCGGGCCCTGACCTCGGCGACGGTCTTGCGGGCTTTCTCGAGCCGCGCCAGCGTGGAGCCCGCCGATTCGATCAACCCGTAGGCCTCAACCAGCAAACGATCTTTCTCGAGCATTTGGTCGCGGTTGGAGGAAGCGCGCGGATCGGGTGCCACCCGCACCGAACCAGTCACCGAGCGTTCATCTTGTGTGACCCGGACGACGTAGTCTCCGGGGAGGACCCAGAACCCGCCCGGCTCACCGGAGGACGAGCCCCGACTTCCCGGCAATCGAACCCCCTTTCGGTCCAGGCGCCAAGCCACTCGATTGACTCCCGGACGCGGCTTCTCTTGCAGGGTCCGCACCACCTCGCCCAACTCCGTCAGGATCTCGATCTTGACATCGGACAATGGCTCCCCTTCCTTCTCGCCGCCCTCCCGCGGTCCGTTGACCAGAAAGGTGATCAAGGCGCCGTAGGGACGGTTCTCCCCCTGGAAGACGGCGTCGCCCGGCCCGCGCAAACCGGGAGATTCGCCGCGGATGTACTGAGTCGCTTCGGGGATATCGAAAAGATGCAGCGGCTGTTCGAGAATCTGCCAGCCTTGGCGGGCCAGTTCGCGAAGCGGGCGGACGTCGTCCAGGATGAAAACGCCTCGACCATGGGTGCCGACGACCAGATCGCCCTCGCGGGGGTGAACCGCCAAATCCATCGTCGACGTGGTCGGGTAGCCGCTGCGCCAGGCATGCCAACCCGCTCCCGCGTCGATGCTGAAATAGAGCCCGAACTCAGTCCCCAAAAACAACAGTCGTGGCTCGGCCGGGTCTTGCTCGACCACCAGGGTGTATCCGTCCACTGTTTCGGCCAGCCTCTCCCAGCTGCGCCCGAAGTCGGTGGTCCTGAATAGATAGGGCGCCCAGTCGTTTTTGCGGTGATTGTCGAAGACCACGAAAGCGGTGCCGGCTTCAAAGGGAGATGCCTCGATGTGCGGCACCCACCCTCCGTCGGGAGCGCCTTCGATGCTGGAAACGACGTTCTGCCAGCGCTTACCGCCGTTGCGAGTCAGTTGGACGTTGCCGTCGTCGGTCCCCACCCAGATCACATCCTGCTGGACGGGGCTGGGGGCGATGGTGACGATCGTCGTGTAGTTCTCGGCGCCGGTGACGTCGTAGGTCAAACCGCCGCTGTCGAGCTGTTTCTGCTTTTCTGGATCGTTGGTCGTCAGGTCCGGCGAGAGGATCTCCCAGCTTTGCCCGTTGTCGCGGCTCCTGTGAAGGAACTGGCTGCCGAAGTAGATCGCCGATGCATCGAAAGGATCCTGGGCGATGGCGGCGTTCCAGTTGAATCGCAGCGGCTTTCCGTCCGGGTGGACCGGTTTGACCACCCGGCGCTCGCCGGTGAGCAGGTCGAAGCGTCGCAAGTTGCCGCCCTGAGACATACTGTAGCCGAAACGCTCGGGATGAGCGGCGTCGGGAATCGTGTCGAAGCCGTCGCCCGAGCCGACACGCTGCCAATGCCAGCTGAAGATTCCGCGGTTGTGGAGCACCCGGCTGGGCCCGCGCCAGGAGCCGTTGTCCTGCAGCCCCCCGTAGACGTTGTAAGGTTGAAGGTCGTCGACGGCGATGTGGTAGAACTGCGCCAGCGGCAGGTTCTCGATGAAACGCCAGGTGGCGCCCATGTCGCGGCTGATGGCGACTCCGCCGTCACTCCCGTCGATCAGATGAGCCGAATCGTCGGGATCGATCCAAAGCGCGTGCTTGTCGCCGTGGATGCGAGAGGATTCGACCACGCTTCGAAAGCTCTTGCCGCCGTCCTCGCTCCTGTTCAAGCGGGAATGCAGGCTGTAGATCCGGTTCTCGTTTTGGGGGTCGACGTAGATGTCGGCGTAGTAGAAGGGCCGCGGATTGATTCCGGGGGAATCGTTGACAACGCTCCAGTTCACGCCGCCGTCCTCGGAGCGCAGCAGGGCGCTCTTCTCCGCCTCGACGAGGGCGTAGACGATGTTGGGTCGATTGTCGGCGATGGCCAGACCGATGCGGCCCAGTTCTCCCGCGGGCAGGCCCGCCTTACCGGTGCGACGGCTCCAGGTCTCTCCGCCGTCGAAGGTCAAGTAGATCCCCGATCCGGGGCCGCCCGATTGAAACGCCCAGGGCCAGCGCCGATGCTCCCACATGGCGGCGATCAGCTTGTCGGGGTTGTGGGGGTCCATCACCAGGTCGGCGGCGCCGGTTCGAGGATTGACGTAAAGCACCTTCTTCCAGGTCTGTCCGCCGTCGGTCGTCTTGAAGATGCCCCGTTGGGGATTCTCGCCCCACATCTGCCCCACCGCAGCCACGTAAACCGTCTGGGGGCGGCGGGGATGGATGAGGACTCGGTGGATTCTCTCCGTCTTCTCCAACCCCAGGTGTCGCCAGGTGACTCCGCCGTCGACGCTCTTGTAG
>JBFGHF010000541.1:0-3541 GCA_041578355.1 Acidobacteriota bacterium | reverse complement strand
TCGGCACCTCCACGAACGTTGCCGTAAGCGGCTACCTGGAACGGGAGGGTCTGGAGCCGTTTTCGCTTTTCGAGTTCAGCCCGATCGGACTTCTGCTGGTCGTCACCGGTATCCTCTACATGTCCATACTGGGGCACAGACTGCTGCCCTCGAGAGAATCGGAGACCTACGGGGAGCAGTATCACATCAAGGAGTTTCTTTTCGAGGTGCTGCTCAAGCCATCTTCGCCTTTTCTGGGGAGCTCGATCGAGGAGACTCTTCTGGCCGAGCGCGGTGTCACCGTTCTCGAGGTAATGCGCGGCGCTGAGAAGCTCTTCGCCCAAGCCGGGCTTCGTCTCCAAGCCGGGGACGTGCTGATCGTCAAGGGTGGCCGCGAGAGCCTGCTGGAGGTGCAGGAAACCGACGGATTCAAGATCCAAACCGAAGGGGAGGTTGCCGACCAGGATCTAGTCAGTGAGGAGATCAAGATGGTGGAGGCGGTGGTGCCGCCACAGTCCACCCTGGCGGGAAAGTCGCTTCGCGAGCTCGACTTCCGGCAGAGGTTCGGGATGACGGCGTTGGCCATCTACAGAAGTGGGCATGTCCTGGCCGAGCCGGTCAACGAGCTCCCGCTTCATTTCGGCGACGTGCTCTTGCTGCAGGGTCCCAGGGATCGGCTGGCAAGCCTCCGCCAGGCTTCCGATCTCTGGATCCTCCAGGAGAGCAGCTATCTGCCGGGCCGCCGCCGCAAGGGCGTCTTCCTGCTGATCTTCTTTGTCGCGGCAGTTGTCCTGGCTGCAACTCGGCTGCTCGATTTGCCCGTGGCCTTCTTGCTGGCCGCTCTTTCCGCCGTCCTGACCCGCTGCGTTTCCATGGAAGAGGCCTACCAACTGATCGAATGGAGGCTGATTGTCCTGATCGCCGGAATGACCGCCTTCGGGCTGGCGATGGAGAGCACCGGAACGGCGCAGTTTCTGGCCGCGACACTGCTCGAATGGATGCAACCCTGGGGCGTTTCTTTCGTTCTCGCCGGGTTGGCGGCCCTGACCATGGCGCTCACCCAACCCATGTCAAACGCCGCCGCCGCCCTGGTCATGTTGCCTGTGGCCCTGGCCACGGCCGAACAGCTGGCGGTCGATCAGCGGTCCGTCGCCGTCCTGATCGCGCTCGCCGCGTCCGTCTCCTTCATCACGCCTTTCGAACCGTCCTGCTTGCTCGTCTACGGGGCGGGCAAGTACCGGTTCGTCGATTTCATACGCGCCGGCCTGCCTTTGACGATCCTGCTGCTCGTCATCCTGGTCTTGGTGGTCCCTCTCTTCTGGCCCCTTTAGCCGGCCCTATTCAGGGTTCGGCGCGAAGTGTGGGAAGCGCCACGCCGACACCTGTCCGATTGGCGGCGCCTTCGAAGCTGCCGCAAGTCTCATCCGCCCTCCAAAGGCCGCAGCTCGTTCCAACGCCGGATGAATTGGACCGCGGCGTCCACCGTGTTTTCGACCTGTCCGCGGCCCCTTTCCAGCGTTGATTCGCGGGGGTCGCGGCTACCCCAGACACCCGTGTCGGACATCTCACGGGTGGAGGTGTTCTTTCCCGTTTCCTCCTTCTTGAGCCCCTCGGCCAGGAACACCGTCAGCGCGGTGGAATCGCCTCCCAGGACCTGAGGCAGCATGGCCTCGAGGTGGGCGGGCATGGAAACGTTGGCCGGCCGGGCCTTCTCCAAATCCACCAGCGAAGGGATCAGGTAAAGAGAATTCGACGTCTCGGGCGTACCGGCGTGACGGTCCAGCACCGTCGAGCGGGAGGGAGTGGTGTCGCGGCGTCGAAAGGGCGCCGAGGCCTGTCCCAGCTCCACGGCGATCCCGGCTGTCTCGTGGTTGATCCGGTCGGCGATGTATTGCGAAATGATCCGGTTCCCGCCGTGCCCGTTGAAGATCAAGAAACGTTTGAATCCATGGCGCAGCAGGCTCTGGGCGGCCTCGAAGTAGACCTGTTGGATGGTCTCCGAGCTGAGGGTGACCGTACCCGGAAATCCCATGTGATAGGGGGCGTTGCCCGCCAGCAGGACGGGCGCCACCAGAACGTCCGTTCGCTGCGCGATCAGCTTGGCGATCTCCACCGCGTTGAGATAGTCGGTGCCGATGGGCAGATGAGGCCCGTGTTGCTCCAGCGAAGCCAACGGAAAGATCACCATGTCGGTGCGGGTCAGCAACTCCTCCACTTGCGGCCAGCTCATATGAGGGAGATAGTTCTTGACCGGGCGCTCCGTCCACAACGGGTTGGTCTGGGCCTCGAGGCTGGCGCCGGCCAATAGAAGCAACGCCAAACAACCGATTGCAAAGCTTTTTCGATTCAGGTCGAGTGCCATCGTTCCTCCATTCCATGTTGCCCAAAACCGCGAAGTGCGCTTCTTTACGGTACTGCAATCGTTCTTCTTCCAGTACTGCAATCGTCAGGGCGTCTTGCCCGAATCTCTGGAAGGAAGCGCCCGCAGGGCGCGGGCGAATAGCCTGGGGTGTGAGAGGGGGCGGTTGTCGGTGGGCAGCGCCGCGTCCCGCAGAACGGGAACGCCGCCTTGCTGGCGGCCGGCCCGGCACTTCAGTCCTGGGTAACCACTCCTTCGGAGACAGGCTGGAAGCCTATCTTCCGCTTCTCCGGCGACAGGCTGGAAGCCTGTCTTCCGCTTCTTTGGGGACAGGCTGGAAGCCTGTTTTCCGACTCGGACGACGACTCAAGCCAGCGGAAGACAGGCATCTTGCCTGTCATCTCTGTCCTCCGCCAAAAAAGGCCAAAACCCCAGCGCCGCCCTTCCAGGCAATCGTCCTTATCTGCGGTTTCCACGCCCGGCCTGCTGCAATGCCTGGATCATGCTCGACTCCGCGGACCCTTCGATCACCGGAAAAGTGCTCAGCGTCGGATTTCCAGGTTCGTCGATCAGCCGCAGCGTGATGGGCGCCAGCAGACCCGCGCTTTGCACGACCACCACGCCCTGCATCTCGCGGGCTTGCTCCGCCACCTCCGGCTGATCTGCGAAGTACTCGTGAATGAAGCGGGACATCTGATGATTCTCGGGCAATGAGATAAAAGTCGTGCCCACCAGCTGAAAATCGGTATCGAAGAGTCGCATGCGTACGTCCGGCGTCGCTCCCTGTGTCGCAGCACTTCCGTTGCCGGTGCCCACCCGGACCATGGCCAGTCCGGTGTCTTCCACGCCCATCGAGTTCAGGAAGAGGGTGAACCTCCGCAGGGGCCGGCTGATGGCAGCCACGCCCGCGTCGTAAAGTGTGGCCCCGGTCTGGGAATTCGCCAGGCTGAAGACCGCGGTAGCACCCACCGAAGGGCCGGTTCTGAATCGAGCGTAGCCGGTTTGCAGCTCCTCGAGTCCTTCCGTCTCGAGAGAAAGAGACTCGCCGGTCCCCAGCGTCGTGGTGAATATCGAACCTTGAGTCCATTGGGCGGGATCGGGCGACATTCCCTTCAGCTTCAAGACCAGCTCGACGTTGTCCGGGCTGAAGAACCAGAGTCGCAGGTCCGTCGCGGGACCCGTGTTGGTGAAGATCATCGACGT
>JBFGHF010000540.1:0-3550 GCA_041578355.1 Acidobacteriota bacterium | reverse complement strand
GCCAGGGACTTTCTCAGTTCTTTCTGGTTCGGATCGGGGTATCGGTTGAGATCCACTCCGTGCCAACGGTTTTCGAAAGGGCTCTCGTTGGCATCGAGTCGCAAGCCCGTCAGGCCGCTTTGGCGAGCCGACGTGTAAGGCTGGAGCCGGCGGATGTTGGGCCGCACCAACCGCGCAAGTTCGAATTGGGTGTTCAAGCTGCCCATTCGACCTACCTCTGTCCACCGGGTGGGGGCTGGGTTGCGTTTCGGGTGTCTTCTTCCAGGTGCGCAATTCGCCGGCAAACCGCCTGTCTGTGCGCTTCCAGCCCTTCGACCCGAGCCAGAGTCTCCAAAGTGGGGGCCAGCCTCCTCAATCCCTCTCGGGTGATTTGCTGAAAAGTGATTTTCTTGACGAAACTGTCCACCGACACGCCGGACAGAGTCCTTGCCAGGCCTGAAGTGGGGAGAGTGTGGTTGGTGCCCGAGGCGTAGTCGCCCGCCACTTCAGGCGTCCAGGCGCCAAGAAAGACGGATCCGGCGGCCGTGATGTGCCCCGTCCAGGCCCGTGGATCCCGCAAGTGAAGAATGAGATGCTCGGGTGCGTATCGGTTGGCGAAGGCGAATGCCTGCTCCAGATCTTCGGTCAACAGAGCGAAGCTCTTCTCAAGGGCTGCTTCGGCTTCTTTTCTTCTCTGCAGCGATTCGATCTGTTTGCTCAAGACGGAATTCGTGTCGGCGATCAAGGACGCGGACGGAGAGACGAGGATTGCCCGGCTCTCGGGGTCGTGCTCGGCCTGCGCCAGCAGGTCGCTGGCCGCAAACTCAGGAGAGGCCATGTCGTCGGCCAGGACGAGGACTTCGCTGGGCCCGGCGAACATGTCGATCGACGTGCCCCAGAAGCCTGCCACGATCTTGGCTGTCTGGACGCGCCGATTGCCGGGACCGAAGATCTTCTCGACTCGGGGAACGCTTTCCGTCCCGACCGACATGGCAGCAATGGCCTGCGCACCCCCCACCCGGAACACTTCAGAGATCCCTACCAGTCGGCAAGCGACCAGAACTTCCGGAACAACCGTACCGTCCTTGCGGGGGGGTACGCAAAGCACGACCCGGCTGCAGCCGGCGAGCTGCGCCGGGATGCCCAGCATCAAGACCGTCGAGGGCAGAACGGCCGATCCTCCGGGGACGTAGAGGCCCACGGTTTCGATCGGGCGGAGTTCCCGCCAGCATGCGACACCTTGCTCGACGAGAACCGGATCTTCAGGTTCGATTTGCTGATTGTGGAAAGTTCGGATGTTGCGGGCGGCCCGCTTCAGCGCGTGCAGCGTCTGGCCATCGACCGAGTCCAGGGCGGCGCTGAACTCGGATGTCGAGACCGCGATCGTATCGATGTCCGCCGCGTCCCAGCGACGCGTGTAGTGCCGCAGCGCCGCGTCTCCTTCTTTTCTGACCCGGTCGAAGATCCCGAGACACTGGGAAGCCAGGCTGTCCTCTCGGCTCGCCCTCGGCATCGTTCCGTCCCAGCGATCGAAGAGTCCCAGCTCGTCCGCGCCCGGCATGGGATTCCTCACCAACAGCGAACTCAATCGCTGTTCCGTCAGTTCTCGAGCGCGGTAGATTCGCACGGCGACCGAGATTCTATCTGATTCGGCCGGACGGCGAGCCGACTTTCCTGTAGCTCGAAGGCTGGCGGTTCGTGATCTTCTTTTCGAACCGGGGGTCTCTAGCCGGGTGGCGCGTACGACGCGGTGTCTGCGAATGGTATGTTGTCACCGCGGCTGCGCTGTGCGTGCGCCTGTCGGAGCGGCAAGGCAATCCCCCGCCGACGCTCCGGTGTTGGCTCTTTTCAGCGGGGAGGATAGACTTCCCGGCGGTCGCTGCCGCCCGGCCGAATGGATTTGAGGAACGAGTTTGAGAGTCTGTCATAGCGATGACCCGCTTGTAATCTCCAGTCTGCCCTACGAAGATTTGGCGGATTCCATCCGGCGAAGTCGGGAGTCGGAGTTGCTGGAGACGATTGAACGGCAAGTCCGGAGGCTGCGGACGCAGCAACCGGGTTGGTTGTCGATCGAAGATCTGGAATCCGTTGCTCGACCCAACCGCGACGGACTCTACAGGCGAGTGGAACTGGACGAAGGATGCCGCCTGATTGTCTCGCAAGCTCGCGAGGAAGTGGAACGCTACCTCTCCCGAGATCCTGCCAGGGCGAGGAGGATCTACGGAATCAACACCGGTTTCGGGTCCAACAGAAAGTACGATCTGGACGCTGAGGATCTCTCCAAGGTCTCGGGCAACATGCTCCATTCCCATGCTACGGGAATCGGACGCCCCTTGCCGGTCGACACGGTCAGGGCGATGATGGTGTCTCGGATACGGACCTTCGTTCAAGGTCACTCAGGCGTTCGTTGGGTGATCCTGGAAAGCCTCAGAAAGATGCTCAACCGAGGCCTGGTGCCATGCATTCCGTCCAAGGGAAGCGTGGGCTGCTCGGGCGACTTGGCGCCTCTGGCTCATCTCTTTCTGGTCATGATGGGAGCTGGGAAAGCTTGGCTCATCCAACCCGGGGAGTGGCGCCTGAACGAGTCCTGGAACGACCCCATCGACCAGCGGGAACGGAAGTTGAGGTCCGGCGATCGGAAGGGACACTGGAAGGGGAATCCCCACATCCTGCTGACGGGGCGCGAGGCGCTGGAATTGGCGGACATCCCTCCGGTCGAGCTGCAAGCCAAGGAGGGACTGGCGGTCACCAACGGGGCCAGCTTTTCCAGCTCCGCACTGGCGCTGGGCGTCTTCGATGCCGAACGCTTGTTTCACAGTGCCAACGTGAGCGGCTCGCTGACCCATCAGGCGGTCAGTGGTCATACCCGAGCTTTCGAAGCCGTGGTGGGGGCGGTGCGGCCTCATGCGGGACAGATTCTGACGGGTTGGGAACTGGTTCGTCTGCTTCGAGGCAGTACCCTGGTCAATCGCTGCTCGTTCATCGAGGAGGCCCAGGACGACTACAGCATCCGCTCCATGCCGGCCGTTCACGGCGCCGCTTGGGACGCCATCGCTCAGGCCCGGAGAATAGCCGAGATCGAGTTGAATTCTTGTACCGACAACCCTCTTTTCTTCGGCCGCTTCCAGCGGGGATCCTTTGTTGGCGGCGGCCCCGGCGAGGGCGGGGACGAAGGGGGCGGGAAGCTCTTCGAAATCGGTATTGAAGACCTCCCTTCCGCCCTTACGCGGAAGACCCTCGACACCACCCACTGCTCGGCGGCCAACTTCCATGGCGAGCCGGTGGCCATCGCCCTCGACCTGCTCAAGATCGGCGTATCCGAACTTGCCAGCATCGCCGAACGGAGAATCCAGCTTCTTCTGGATGCAAACCACAACCGGGGACTGCCTGCCAATCTCACCCTGGGTGCGCAAGGACTTCATTCCGGGTTTCAGCTGATGCAGTACACGGCGGCGGCTTTGGTGGCGGAGAACAGAGTACTCTGTCACCCCTCCTCGGTCGACTCGATCCCGACCTCGGCCAATGCCGAGGAACACGTTTCCATGTCGGCCAACGCTGCACGCCATGCTGG
>JBFGHF010000539.1:0-3554 GCA_041578355.1 Acidobacteriota bacterium | reverse complement strand
GACGTGGCCATGGGGTTCGCTACGACCTTCCGCTTCGGCAATCCTTTCTTCCTGCAACCCGGTATCGACGAGCTCTTTTGGCGTACGCAACTGCGCGACACCTTTACCTGGATTTCCGGCAACCACAACGTCAAATTCGGCGGCGAGTGGATGCACAGCCTCAACGACCAGGTGTTTCGAGGTTTCTTCACCTCGCGCTTCATCTTCTCCAGCACCAGCGGCTTCCTCCGCTACGCGTCCGATCCCGCATTGGGTGCGGGTTTCGGGCCCACCGCCGGTAGTTGCGTGGGCGGCGGATGGACCGACGCGACAGCGCCGACCTGCACACTCGACGGCGGTCCTCTTCTGCTCTTCCTGCAGGGCGCGGCCCTCGACGGGCCGGCGACCGACGCCACCGGCGCCTCCAACATCAGCAACGAGGACTTCGCGGTGTTCGTACAGGACAAGTGGCAGGTCCACCCCGACTTCACGCTCAATCTGGGTTTGAGATGGGAGGCCCAGTTCTTTCCCGATCCAGTGGTTCCTCCCTCGCAAACCGCCTTCGGGCATCTGTTGGGCAACCCCGCTTTCCCCTCGAACGGCGAATGGCCCGACCAGAAGGATCAGTGGCAGCCGCGAGTCGGTTTCGCCTGGGATATCGGAGGCAACCGCAACTCGGTTTGGCGCGGCAGCGCGGGCCTCTTCTACGGCCGTCAAAACATGCTCACCCAGGTCGGCCCGATTACCACCAACGGCGTCCAGCAGCAGACCCTGTTCATGAACTCGGAGCTGATCAGTTTCGGGATACCGGCCCCCGATTTTCCAAGCGGACTGGTGCCTCAACCGGTTCCTCCCGGGACCTTCCCGCTCTTCACCGGTGTTCGTGTCCCCTCGGCCGACTACGAGAACCCCCAGATTACGACGATCAACACTTCCTACGAGCAGCGGCTGGCCACCGACTGGACCGCCTATCTCGACTTCACCTGGAGTAAAGGCATCCACTTGACTCGCTTCATCAACGCCAACGCTTCCGGCATCTTCGCCCCCCAATTGGGAGAGGTGGCGGTCACCCAGTCGAGCGCCAAGTCGCTTTACCGCGGTGTGACTGTGGGAATGCGCAAGCGCTACAGCCAGAAGTATCAACTGGAGTGGAACTACACCTTTTCACGTGACAAGGACGACGACTCCAACGAGCGCGATCCTTTTACGTTCCGGGCTTTCGACCCCAACAACTTCAATCTGGATTACTCGCTTTCCGATCGGGACATCGCCCACAAGTTCAACTTCGTGGGCTTCTTCGAGCTTCCCAGGGCCTTCGATCTGAATATACGGATCCAAGGACGCACCGCCCAACCGATCACACCCAATCCCAGGGTGGTCAACGGCGTGGATCTGGGACGCAACTCGATCCGCAAGGACAACGAGTTCTTCTCGTTCGATTGGCGCTTGAAGCGCGCTTTCAAGTTCGGGGACCGTTACTCGATCGACGCCATCGTCGAGATGTTCAACACCTTCAACAACAAGAACAACATCAACCCGCTGGTTACCCCGGGGTTGTTCAACTTCGACGGGTTCCTGCGCCAAGGTGTGGGCGACCCGAGGCAGCTGCAGCTGGCGGTGAGATTCACGTTCTAGGGAGGGTTCGTGGGTCCGGCGCCCGCCGTTGACTGCGCCGGACACGCGACAACTAACGGTTTTGGAGATTTCCCGTCCGGCGCCCCGGGGCGGGTCGCCTGACGCGGATCTGAAAGGGTTGCCTTGCGCCGCTCGGCTTCGGCCTAAAGCAGCTTTGCGGTCAGGATGGTGACAACGGCGACTCCCTCGTCCTTATCCGCTTCTTTGAGGCGAGAGGCGCCCAGGACCACGGTTTCCTGGTCGGCCACCGTGAGCGAGGTTCGGACTCCGGCGTGGCCTCCGTAGACCACTCGGCCCTCCTTGTATCCCACCGGCACCCGAAAGTTGATCTCAATGGGATCGAACCGGATGCGGGTTTCCCCATCGCTGTCGATGATCGCATTCCGGGCGATCGCGATGTTGTAGGAGATGGCTCCCTGGCCGTTGATTTCCGCCCTCTTCCCTTCGGAAGCCCGCAGGTTGGGAGCGTCGATCAGCTCGAAGCTCTTGTATTTGGTGAGCGAGCTCAGTTCCCCGATGACCTCGGCGATCTTCTCGGGAATCCCGTTTTTGATTCCTCCCTCCTGGCTCGAGGCTTTGAGGAGATAGAATTGAAGTTCGAAATCCCTGGCGGCGACGTCGAATTTTTCGAGAATACCCTCCACCAGGGCAAGTTTTTCCGGTTCGCCTGCGACCGTGAGCGTATTGAAGCTCGGGCTTGTCTCCAAGCGGATGGAGAATCCTCTCAGGATCTCGGAGATCTCCTCGGCGCTGCGCCACTTCAGCTCGTAGACACGGGTCTCGATTTGGGCCTGTGCCATTGTTACTCCCAAAAGGCAGACCGCTAGTTTCATTCGAATCAGCGTTTTCATTCGGCACCTCCTGCTTTCAAGTCAAAATCGTCTGTCTTGATCCAAACCACGCGAACCCCGCTCTCCGGCAGGTCGAAGTTCAAGACCAATTGGTGCCCGGCGCTCCGGTGTGGTGGGGCAGTCACGGGATCTGGCTTTGGGGCGATCGGCTGCTTCGCCGGCCGGTGTGGCTGGTCGACACCCCGGGACGGGAGAACGGCCGGCTCTCCGGCCCAATTGGCGGCCGGTTGGTCCCGCGAAATCAGCGGAAGCCGAGTCAGAGCAGCGTCCTCTTTCAGCGGCGTTGGTTGGGGTCGGAAAATGAACAGGGCTGTCCCGATCAGAATGGCTGCGGCAGCCGCCAGCCAAGCCGATTTCCATGCCCGGCTCCCGTGAAGCCTTCTCCAGGTCGAATTCCGCGCTTCCTCCAAAAGGGCTGTCGGGGCCGCCAGCTGTTGCCACTGCTCTTGCAAGCGCTTCATTTCACTCTCCTCAGGTCGGACAGTTGTCGACGCAGCTTTCGCCGCGCCGTATGGAGGTAGCCTCGGATCGTCACCGGGCGGCAGCCCAGGATCTCCGCCACCTCGGATGTCTCCAACTCGTGCAGGTCCTTGAAGACGAAGGCCGCCCGCTCGTTGAAGCTGAGATGGGACAAGGCGTTGCTCAGTCGGTTTCGCAGCTCCGCCGCGGTGGCGTTGTCCTGGGGCCACATACGGGCCGCGATCTCCTTGAGAGGCGCCCATTTCCGATTCCGGCGATGCAGGTCTCGGGCGGCGTTGACGGTGATGCGATACACCCAGCCGCGCAGGTTTTTCAACTCATCCAGGCCTCCCCGGTGGCGCACCAATTTGAGGTAGGCTTCCTGCGCCACGTCACTGGCGTCGGCGGGGTTGCCTGTCAAGCTGAGCGCTGTTTTCATGACATCCTGCTCGAAGCGCCGAATCAGGCGGTCGAAGGCCTCACGGTCGCCTTGCCGCGCCCGAAGAGCCAAGTCGCTGAGGGGTTCTTGATCTACTTGTTGAATCACCGCTCGGGCTCTCATGGTCGCTTTTTGCCGTCTCAACAGTAAAGACGCACTACCCCCTCCAAACGTTGGGATTACAATTTTGG
>JBFGHF010000538.1:0-3564 GCA_041578355.1 Acidobacteriota bacterium | reverse complement strand
GATCGCAGGGGAATGCGAATCCACAGGTAGCCGAGGCCCCCAAGCTTCGAAATATGTCGTCAGCTTTTCCCAAGCGCTCTGGGAAACCTGATGCAGGCGCAGGCGACGCCCGGCGAGATCGAGTGTGGTATTTCCGTCCGGCTGGACTTTTTCTGGCGACTCGAAACGCTGCGGCGCTTCGTCGAGCCGTGAAGAAGGCCCCGCATCGGGCTCGGGAGGCAGCGCCTGTCTCGCCTCGAAGTTCTCGTGACACGACGGACAGGCCATTGAGTGGTTTCGCTCGATGCTCCGCGGGGTGAGCCAGACCTCGGCCAGGCATGAAGGGCAGCAGAGCTTCTGCAAGGCTTCCGCCATTCTTGCTCCTCGAATCGCCAGGCGGAAACCGACCGGAGGCGGCGGCCTCAGCCTCGCGACAAAGCCGCGTAGATCCCAGCGGCCACTCCCGCCACCACACCCGAGACGGCTGGGCTGACGGGGAATCCCACCACTTGGCTGACCAGGGTCGTCAGGACGCCGATCAGGGCGCCCAAGAGAATCGCCGTGGCAATGATTCTACCCAACGATTGAGGACGGATGCTGCTTTTTCTCAGCATGAGGTTTCTCCCTGACTTTCCTACGGCGCCAGGGGTGGTTTGATTCTATAGATTCTGGACCCTGGGGAATCGGGATCGGTATGCCTGTCGCTTCCTCACGGTCGCGGCTCCGTTGACGGCGTGGCAATCGATCCACTCAGAAGTATTTCAGGGTCAGACGAATAAGGCGGCGGACCCCTTCGGTGTAGGGAGGCCTGACGCGCCAGAGGGCGGTCCAAGGGGCCTGTTGCATGACCGATCTCTGATTGGTGAAGGCACGGAAGCCCGCCCGGCCGTGTGACTTGCCCAGACCGCTCTGGCGGATCCCCCCGAAGGGAAGGGCCACGTTGGAAAAGTGGACGACGACGTCGTTGACCAGAGTGTCGCCGGCTCGCGTCTCGTCGAGGATTCTGCGCGTGCGGGAGGAGGAGCGGCTGAAGATGTAGAGGGCCAGCGGGTGGGGATGCGCCTTGACCAAGTCCAAGGCTTCGTCGAGACCCCGGTAGGGAATCAGCGGCAGCAGGGGACCGAAGATCTCGTGCTCCATCAGATCGGCCTCGGCCGGCACATCCTTGAGGACCGTGGGAGCGATGAAGCGGCGAGCGGGGTCGGTCTGGCCGCCGGTCACCAGGGAGGCGCCTTTTTCGACAGCGTCCTCGAGCAAGCCGCGAATCCGTTCGAAATGGCCTTGATTGACGATCCGGCAGTAGTCGGGATTCTCGGAAACCTGATTGGATTCTCCCCAAGACCGTCGAATCTCCTGGGCAAGCAAATGCCCGAGCCGATCCAATCCCGACTCGGGCACCAGGATGTAGTCGGGCGCGACGCAGGTTTGCCCGGCGTTGATGAACTTCCCCCAGGCGATCCGTGCGGCGGCATGTTCCAGTTTGGCGGACGCATCGATGATGACGGGCGACTTTCCGCCCAGCTCCAGAGTGATCGAGGAGAGGTGTTGGGCCGCCGCCTTCATCACCACCTGGCCGATGCGCGTGCCCCCTGTGAAGAAGATGTGGTCGAAAGGGAGTTCGAGGAGCTGTTGGGCGACCTCGGCGCCCCCTTCGAAGACCGCCACTTCAGATTCCGGGAAGGCATCGGTCAGAAGCGATCTGAGGAGCCGGGAGGTGTGCGGTGAGTTCTCGGAAGGCTTGAGGATGACGCTGTTTCCGGCCGCCAAGGCTGAGACGAGGGGCCCCATGGCGAGTTGGAACGGAAAGTTCCAGGGGGAGATGATGAGAACGACTCCTTTGGGCTGGCTGAGAATCCGGTTCCTCGACCCCAGATAGGCCCAGGGCGGGCGACGTTTTTCGGGCCGCATCCAGCGCTTCAGGTTCTTGTAGATCTCCTTCAGCTCGGAGAGCACAGGATAGATTTCGGTCAACTCGACCTCGGGCCCGGGTTTGCCGAAGTCGTCCTGGAGGGCTTTCTTGATCTCGTCGAGGTTCGACTCGATGGCGGCCTGCAGGTCCTTGAGGCGCCGAATCCGATCGGCAGCGCTGCGTGCCGCCAAGGCGGGTGTGCGAGATTTCTGGAGCCGGAAAATTCGCTCCATCTCCGCTTTCGAGGCTGTCGGCATGATTGGTCCTATTCTCTCGATTTGTTCGGGAAAGTGTCAAAGGGATGTGCGAGGTCCGGGTCAAAGATCCATGGGTCTGTGGGTCATGAATCAGGATCGGTATCGCCTCGGCTCGAGCTCGGAATCGAAGTTGTTTTGCGAAATCGGTTCGAATCGCGGCCACGGATCCGAGCCTCAATCCCGAAGGGCAACACTGGAAGTGTTGTGCCACGCCCGCTGAGTTCGTGTCTCGTCTGTGGGTCGGTGGTTCGCTGACTCCTGCCCCAAGCCCGAAGCCAGGAGCCCCTCAAGCTAGGGGCCCTTCACTCCGGCCGCGTGCTCAAACGCGCTTGGTGGAGCAGTTTGGCGGCTGGAGGATAGCCTTTCTGGGCCGACTTGCGGATCAGCCGCCAGGCTTCCTCGACCTTGAAGAGCCGCAGCCGGGTCACCCCCAGATTGTAGAGGAGTTCCGGTGATTCGCCGCCCAATCTGAGGGCCTTCTCGAACACACTTTCCGCCTCGGGGTGGCGCTCCAGATGACTGTAACAGAGCCCCAGCCGAAGAAAGCTCTCCGCATCGGGTTTCGACGCCGAGATTCTCTCCCATTCGCGGGCGGCTTCCTGATAGCGTCCGAGTCGGTAAAGCGAAGTGGCCAGGTTGATGCGCGCCCAGTCCGCGCCGGGGTCGAGCGCCAGCCCCGACTTGTAGTCGTTCACGGCCTGTTCCCAGCGATCGAGCTTTTGGCGGGCGTAGCCGCGGTTCAAGAAGTAGATGCTTCTCTCGGAATCGGCATCGATCAGTGAAGTGAGGATGCCGATCGATTCCTCCCAGCGCTCTTTCTTTTGCAGTGCAGCGGCCTCCTCGAAGTGGAGGTCCAGAATCCGTTCCTCGATGGCGCCGTCCTCGGGCGCGATTTTCTGGGCTTTGGCCAAGTGGCGCAAAGCCTCCTCTTTCTGCCCCATCTCGCTCAGGCACCAGCTGATCAATTCGAGCAGCCCGGGCATCAAGGGCGCGTCCTTTTCGACAATTCGAAAGCGCTCCAGGGCGGCTTCCCATTGTTGTTGCAGGAGAAGCTGATATCCCTCCAACAACTCAGGGTGGTAGAGCGTCGATTCGGCGCTTCTCAGAAGCTGGATGGCGCTCTCGATGGCGCCATCTTCGAACTGCAGCCAGGCGCTTTCCTCGCGGGCGCGGTCTTGCCCGGGGTCCTGATCGAGAACCTCACGGTAGACGGCGAGGGCCTGTTCACGGTTACCGCGCTTGCGCTGCAGATCGGCCAGAAGGAGTTTGGCGGTCGCGAAGTCGGGATGGGTGCGGCGCAGTTCTTCGAGCAGCAGCACAGCTTCGTCCTGCCGGCGGCGTCCCAACAGGGAGAGAGCCTCGAAATAGCCTTGGTAGGCTGACCTGAGATGCTTCGCTCTCTCTTCGGCTTCGCGGGCG
>JBFGHF010000537.1:0-3568 GCA_041578355.1 Acidobacteriota bacterium | reverse complement strand
CCTTGTTCGTCGCGGGAATTTGTCTTGGTTCTTACGAACCAAGCTCTGAAAGAGGCGGCAGCCCGATTGGGGTCAGAACCCGGACAACCAAGCTCCGGCCCGCCCGATTGGGGTCGGGCGAGGCTGACAGAGCCGCGTTCGTGAGAACGCGGACAAAACGGCGGAACGGAAGATTTGTCTTGGTTCTTACGAACCAAGCTCTGAAAAGAGGCGGCGATCCCTACAAGACCAGACCCACCGACCCACCGGCCCAAACTAAAACGAATACTTCAAAGCGATCTCGATCTCCCGCGAGCGGGCGGCGCCGAAGATCTGGCCGAAGGAGGAGGTGCCGAAGGTGGTGCTGGGACGCTGGAAGTTGACATGGTTGAAAGCATTGAAGAGCTCAACCCGGAACTCCAGGAAATGGCCGTCCGCCAAGGTCGTGCGTTTGCTCATGGCGATATCCCAGTTCTGAAACCCGGGGCTCTTGAGAATGTTGCGGCCGGAGTTTCCGAAGGCGAACTGGGCGGGCTGCGCGAAGTCGTCGGTGGCGAACCAGCGGTCGATGCTCTGTTGTGCAGAGTCCAACGTGCCGGGACCGACTCGATCCGGCCGGTCTCCCGAGAGCCCGTCGTTGTTGGGGTCGCCGCTGAGCCGGACGGTGAACGGGGAGCCACTGTGGAACCGGGTCGTGCCGGAAAGCCGCCAACCCGAAATCAGCCGATTGAAGAAACCCAACCCGCGATCCGTGCGCCCGCCTCCGAAAGGCAGGTCGAAAATATAGTTGGCGTAGCCGTTCAACTCGGGAAAGCCCGAGGGACCCCGCTCCGACGCCAGGTCGCGGGGGTTGGAGATGTCGTGGAAAACGATGTCCGAGAAGCGCCGTCCCCATCGGCCGCCGCCCCGCAGGGCGAACCCGTCCGCCAACTGCCGTTCCACCTCGAAACTGATCTCGTTGTGGCTGAAGGACCCGCCTCCGCTGACGATGGAAAAGGAGCCGAAGGTTGAATCGGGCCGGCGCTCCTGGACCAATCCGGGGCCGGGCAGCGGGATGTTGCCGGGGATGAGGCGGTGCATGCCGGTCCCCTTGGAGCCTTCGTATTCCGTTTCGAGCGTCCAATTGGTGGAGAGCTTCCTCTGCAGAGTCAGGCTCCAGCGCTGAATGTAGGCGCTTTTCAGGTCCCTCTCGATTCCGCGAATCGTGGGAACGGTGCGCGCGACGGTCCGGAAGGGATCCGCCAAATCGAGTTCAGGCGTCAGGCTC
Source organism: Acidobacteriota bacterium (assembly GCA_041578355.1). Classification (GTDB taxonomy): domain Bacteria; phylum Acidobacteriota; class UBA6911; order RPQK01; family JANQFM01; genus JBFGHF01. The sequence continues at coordinate 2,322 of JBFGHF010000537.1, read as the reverse complement.
GAAGAGACCGCCGATTCACGGGTGTAGAAAGGAAAGGTCCTGCCCATGAAGCTGATCGCCTGCCAGTCGTCCATCCCGTCGTAGAAGATGTTGTAGGAGGCTCGAAGAACGGTCTGGTTGTTTCCGAAAGGGCTGTAGGCCAGGGCCACCCGCGGAGACCAGTCGTTCTTGTCGGGCAGGACCAAGCTCCCGTTGCCGGCCCCGCCGAATCCCAAACGCTCGGCTTCCGGCGTGCCGGACACGATGATCTGGCCCGGCCCCTGGGGCTCGACGAGCAGGGGGTAAAATCCCGCCACGGGCCTCACGGAGCGGAAGGGCTGATTGTAGGTGTACTGAACACCCAGTGTCAGATCGAAGCGCGGGGATATCCGCCAACTGTCGCGGAAGGTGAAGCGGAAATAGTGGCGCCGCATGTCGACGCGGTCGCTCCCCGAAGTCCTGGTTGCATCCTCGGGCAGTCCCAGCAAAAAATCGGCGAAGGCGTCGCCGGTGAAGGTTCCGCCGAAGGAAAAAGAGCCCCTCCGATCGTTTCCCGAGCGGTAGTTGTTGAGTTGCTGATAGGTCCAGTCTCCGCTGATGAAGAGCTGGTGTTTTTCGAAGGAGTAGGTGAGATTGTTGTCCAGCGAGATCCGATTGCGCACCTGCGTGCTGGGAGAGTCTCCGTCGCCCACCGAGGCGTAACCGTCGAGAGAAAGGTCCGGGTAGCCTTCCTCGACAGGGTCCCCCACCGCCAGGCCCTCGATCCCCAGAGAGGCGAGCAGTCCGGCCCGGCCCGAGTTGGCCGACAGCTCTCCGCTCACGTCCCTGGACGCCTCGATCTCCACATCCAGAATCATGCGCGGACTGAAATTGTGGTTGATGGACAGCTCGACCTCATGCTCTTCTCCGTCCTCGAAAACGTTGAAGCTCGGCAGCGGCTCGACATCGACTTCACTCGTCTTGGTGTAGTTGTAGCGGCCCAGGATCTGGGTCTGATCGCTGAGTTGGTAATCGGCGCGGATGAGCAGATTGTCGGCGTCGTCCACTTGGGGTTGGCTGTTGACGAAGTTCCTCTCGACCTCGTTGCGGTTGGGGTTGGGGTAGATGGACAGCAGTCTCTGGGAAACGTCGTGGATTCGGTTGGCCGGGATTCTGTTTTCGGGGAAGGGAAGGCCTGTCAGCGGATCCACGATGTCGAGTGCCAACTCGGCAAAATCGCCTCGTTTCTGGGCGGGTGTGGGGACGTGCGACAAAAGCGTCGATCCTCGCACTACACGCAAACCGTCGTAGCTTCCGAAGAGGTTGAGGTCAGACCCGATATCGCCGCCCAGCTGGAAGCCGAACTGGTTTCTCTTGAACTCGGGCAGTGGCTTGCCGACCGGGTCGAAGAAATTGCGGGCGTCGAAATTGTCGTTGCGATGGAATTCGTAGATCGAGCCATGAATGCGACGGGGCCGTCGGGCCTCGAAGGGGTTGAGGACCTGCGCCAGACTTCCCCATTCGGCGGGGGTGCGGCTCGGGTCCAAAGTCCGATAGGCGCCGATGGCCTGCAGCTCGAGGGTCTGCGGGTCAGCGGGGCTGGGCTCTAATTCCGCATCCTCCGTTGGCGAGACCGGGCTGGTGATGAGGATATCGAGAGGCTCGTCGTCGCCGGCTATGGTCTTCGTGTCCCAGCGCGCCACGACCTCTCCGCTCTCGACGTCCACCAACTCGTACTCGCCCGGTCCCAGTTCGGTGACGATGATCCCCATGGGATTGCTCGTCAAGACCCGCTCCTCGCCGCCCTCGGAACGAAGCAGAAAACTGGAGGGCCCCAGCGGCCGCCCTTCCTGATCCACCAGTCGCAGCTTGACGGTCGAGACAGAGTAGAGGTTCGACAGCAGCAGCAGAATCAGCAGGAATGGGATGGAAAGGCTTCGCCTCACAAGACCAGTTCCCCCTCCAAATGCATCGCCGCCAAGGGGAAGTTGACGATGAGGGCTGATTCGCCGCGCGGCAGATCGAGCTCGAAGACCAGGGTGTCCTGGGGGCCCGAGACGATCTCCTGGCCGTCCACTGTGCGAGGGAAGACAAAACGGGCTCCAAGCCCGTCTCCGGCGGGCGGATGGTAGTCAGCCAAGCGGACCTGGGAGACCTTGGCGGTCGCGAGGAAGGCGTTGTTCCGCAGTGACTCGGTGGTCTCGGTCTCGAAGAATCGGGCCAGTCGGTTCTCCCGCTCCGGATCGTTGGAGCGGAAATTGACCGAGACGACCATCCAGCGGCTCATGTCGAGCTCCAGGCCGGGACGGATCATTTCGTCGAAACTGGCCTTGTCGCCCGGTTTCATCCGCTCGTAGCCGCGCT
>JBFGHF010000536.1:0-3573 GCA_041578355.1 Acidobacteriota bacterium | reverse complement strand
GGCCCGCGAGCGCGAGGTCGTCCACCAAGTCAAACTGGCCTTCTACGAACTCGGTTATGCGGACCGTGCCCTGGAGATCACGCGCGAAGAGCAGTTGTTGCTCGAACACTACGAGCGGCTGGCACAAAGCCGCTACGGCGCCGGGCAAGGCCTGCGCCAAGGGGTGATCAAGATCCAAGCCGAGATCACCAAGATCCTCAACCGCCTCCAGATGCTGCACAGGCAGAGGGAATCCACGGCGGCGCGGCTCAACACCCTGATGGACCGGGCGCCCGAGTCGACTCTGGCGCCGGTGGAGGCACTTCCCCTCCCTCCGGTGACTTTGGATCTCGATGAACTCTACGAGGTGGGCGAGCGCAATCGACAGGAGTTGCTCGCCGCCGGGACCAGGATCGAAAAGAACGAGCAGGCGATCGAGTTGGCCAAAAAGAGTTTCTGGCCCGACCTCACCCTGGGCGCCGGTTTCGTCAACCTGGGCGAGCGAGGCGACCCGGCGGGCAGGCTGATGCCGCCGCCCGACAACGGCAAGAACGCCTACAACTTCTCGATCGGGATCAACATCCCCATCTGGAAAAAGAAATACCGGGCCGAGGTGCTGGAGGCGACCGAGTCGTTGATTGCCGAGCGAAACAACTACCTGGACCTGCGCAACGAGATGGAACTCGGCGTCCGCGACCAGGTCATCCGGTTGGAGACTCTGCGGGAGCAGATCGATCTCTTCGAGCGGGTGCTGATCCCGCAGGCGGAAGAGGCTTTGCGTTCCACGGAATCCTCTTACCAAACGGGGCAGTTGGGCGCCCTGGAACTGCTCGACAGCGAACGGGTCCGGCTCGAGGTTCGACTGGTCAACGAGCGCTATCGGGCCGATTACCGTTCTGCCCTTTCCCAGTTGGAGCGCGCCATCGGCACCCAATTTCCGCGATAGAGGCCGGTTATGAAAAAGACTCTGTTCTTCAGCCTTCTTTCCTTTGCGGTGGGCATCGGTTTGACCTATCTGGTGGTTGTCAACCCGACCGATTCCCACTGGGTCCATTTCGTCCAGGCCAAGCTGGGGATCATGCCCGCCATGACGGAGCAAGCCGCACCCAGTCAGCTCTGGACCTGCGGCATGCACCCCCAGGTGATCCGCGAAGAAGCGGGAAGATGTCCCATCTGCCACATGCCGCTGGTTCCCGTCAAAGGAACGGGGCAACCGACTTCCGCCGCGGCCGGTGAGCGGAAGATCAAGCATTGGCGGGCGCCCATGGACCCCGCTTATATCTCGGACAAGCCGGGCAAATCTCCCATGGGGATGGACCTGATTCCCGTCTATGAGGACGAGGAGGACGCCCCCCCGCCGGGAACCGTCCGCATCAACCCCGCCTTCGTCCAGAACATCGGCGTCCAGTCGCTGCGAGTCGAGCGAACCGACATCCCCTTCAGCATCCGCACCGTCGGGTCCTTGACCTACAACGACGAGCAGATCAGCTGGCTGACGACGAAGTACGCGGGTTGGATCGAGAAAGTCTACGTCAACTACGTCGGGCAGCCGGTCGAGAAGGGCCAGAAGCTCTTCGAAATCTACAGCCCGGAGCTGGTGACCACTCAACAGGAGTTCCTGGACGCGCTCGACTACGCGGAACGGATGAACCAGGCCAAATATCCCGACATCGCCGAGCGGGCCCGGTCGCTGTTGGAGTCGAGCCGGAGGCGGCTGGGTTACTGGGACATCAGTGAGGATCAGATTCAGGAACTCGAGAAAACCCGCCGCGTCAAACGGACTCTGACCGTCGCCTCGACTGCCGGCGGATTGGTCGTGGAGAAAATGAACCAAGCCCTGGAAGGGATGTACGTGCGGCCGGGCATGAACCTGTACAAGATCGTCAACCTCTCCACGATCTGGGTGGAGGCCGAGGTGTTCGAAAACCAGGTGCCCTGGCTGAAGGTGGGACAGAGGGCCCGCGTCGAACTCCCTTATCAGCCCGGCATCACGCATCGGGGTACGGTGCGTTTCATCTATCCATTCTTCAACGAGAAGACGCGCACGTTGAAGGTCTCGCTGCAGCTTCCCAACCCGCGCTGGGAGCTGCGCGCCGACATGTACGCCAACGTGTTCTTCGAGGTGCCGTCGGCTCGTGGAGTTTTGGCCGTCCCCGAGGAGTCGGTCATCCACAGCGGGAGCCGCAACATCGTCGTGTTGGATCGGGGCAACGGCACCTTTCAGGTCAGGGAGGTGGCTCTGGGAGTCAACGGCAACGGGATGTGGGAAGTCACCGACGGGATCAGCGAAGGCGACCAGATCGTGGTCTCCTCGCAGTTTCTGATCGACTCGGAGAGCAATCTGAAAGAGGCGATCCGCAAGATGGTGGGGAGATGAGCGTGGCACGACCTTCAAGATCGTGTTTTCCATGAGAAACGAGCAGGGATGGCTCGTGCCACGAAAAGATCATGCTTGAAAAAATCATTCAATGGTCGCTCGACAACCGTTTCTTCGTGATCCTGGCGACTTTGTTCATCATTCTGTGGGGCGGCTATGCCCTGCAGAACACGCCGCTGGACGCGATCCCCGACCTCTCGGACGTCCAGGTGATCATCTACACGGAATATCCCGGCCAGGCCCCCCAGGTGGTCGAAGACCAGGTGACTTACGCCATCACCACGCAAATGCTGGCGGTGCCCTTCGCCAAAGTCGTGCGGGGCTATTCGTTCTTCGGGTTCTCGTTCGTCTACGTCATTTTCGAGGACGGCACCGACATGTACTGGGCGCGAAGCCGCGTCCTCGAATACCTCAACTACGTGAGCGGCCGTCTGCCGAGGGGGGTCACCCCCGCACTGGGACCCGACGCCACCGGGGTGGGTTGGGCCTTCATGTACGCCCTCAAGTCGAAAGAGCGGAGCCTGGCCGACCTGCGCAGCATCCAGGACTGGTTTCTCAAGTACGAGTTGACGGCGGTCGAGGGTGTCTCGGAAGTGGCCAGCATCGGAGGATTCGTCAAGCAATATCAGATCACCGTCGATCCCAACAAGCTGCGCACCTACAACGTCTCGATCTCGAAGATCCGAATGGCGGTCCAGCGCAGCAACAGCGACGTGGGCGGCCGCGTCCTGGAGATGTCGGAGACCGAATTCATGGTCCGCGGCCGCGGCTACATCCGAAACGTCGAGGACGTCAAGGCGGTGGCTCTGGGGGTCGATCGAAACGGCACGCCGATTCTGCTGCGCGACGTGGCCACCGTCCAACTCGGACCCGACATCCGCAGGGGGCTCTCGGAACTCAACGGAGAAGGGGAGGTGGTGGGCGGAATCGTCGTGGTGCGCTTCGGTGCCAACGCCTACGCGGTGATTCAACGAGTCAAGCAAAAGCTGGAGCAACTCAAACAGGGCCTGCCCGAAGACGTCGAGATCATGACCGTCTACGACCGCACCGGCTTGATCGAGCGCTCCATCGACACCCTTACCGAGAAGCTGTTGGAAGAGGGGCTGGCGGTGGCGTTGATCTGCATCCTCTTTCTGCTCCACTTCCGTTCCTCGTTGGTCGCCATCATCACGCTCCCCTTGGCCGTTCTGATCTCCTTCATCGTGATGTACTACCAG
>JBFGHF010000535.1:0-3583 GCA_041578355.1 Acidobacteriota bacterium | reverse complement strand
TCTGCAGTCCCCGCATCATCGAGCTGGGCAGCGGGATGGGCGGGGGACAAGGCGGCGAGGTCATCTCCGTGGGCCTGAATCCGGAATTGAGTGGCGGCGCGGGAATGTACAAGCCTTCGATCGTTGCGGCGCCCCCGGCGGTGGCCGCCCCTCCGCGCAAGGAACCGGCCCCGGCGGAGCCGGAAAAACCCGCCCTGGAGGTGACCGCCCCGAAAACCAAACCCGCCGCCAAACCGGAGTCGCGGCCCGAGGCTCCCCGCAAAGCCGAGAACGAGCCTTTCCCGCCCGGAGCCATTCCTCAAGCTCCGAAACCCGGCAGTGGTGGGCCCGGAGGCGCCGGTTCCGGCTCGGGCGGCGGTTTCGGAGGGGGCGTGGGTGTTTCCCTCGGTTCGGGCGCGGGTGGGACGGGAATCGACTCCTGGTATTTGCGGCAGGTCGAGCGCCGCATCGGCCAGAACTGGCTTCGCACCTCGCTGGGAGAGTTGGCGGACCAGGTGAGAACCTCGGTCAGCTTCACCATCAGCAGTCAAGGTAGAATAGAAAACCTCCGGATCGAGGAATCGAGCGGGATCCGGGCCGTCGATCTGGCCGCAGAACGCGCCGTTCGGGCCAGCGATCCCCTTCCTCCGCTCCCCTTTGAACTGCGGCGTCAAACCGTTCGGTTTTTTGCTCACTTCGAGTACCCGCCGCGTTGAGTCGAGAACGAGGTCTGCAGGAACTGTTCGATCAGGATGCGATTATGAAAACCATGCCGATTTGGGTCTTCTTGCTTTTCTTCACGCAGGCGGCGGCCCAGGGTACGCGGGTCGATTTGGTCATCAAGGACGTGGGGGAAACCAGCTTGGCCGTGGCCGATTTCGTGGCCCGGGCCGAAGGGAGTGCCGAGACCGACAAGGCACTCAAGGAGTTCAACGATGTGCTTTGGAAGGATCTCGAATTCTCCGCGCTGTTCAAGATGCCTTCCAAAAGCTTTTATCCGATCAAGCCGATTCGCCTGCCTCTGGACGTCGAGTTTGAAGATTGGCAAGTCCCGTCGATCGACGCGGACTTCCTGGCCTTCGGAAACATCCAAGCCTATGAAACCGCCGTGGTGGTGGAAGCCTACCTCTTCGACGTCAAGACCCAGGAGCAGGCCGTCGGAAAGCGCTACACCATCGCCGACGCGGGGCTGATTCGACGCGTGGCCCACCAGTTCGCCGACGATCTCGCTTTCCAGCTCTCGGGAGGCGCCACCCGCGGTGTCGCCCAGACCAAGATCGCCTTCTCTTCGGAGCGAGGCGGCAGCAAGGAGATTTTCGTCGTCGACTACGACGGCATCAACGAGCGGACGGTGACCGCCAACCGCGGGCTGAACAAGTTCCCCGATTGGTCGCCGGACAACAAACAGCTCGCCTTTGTGACGCGCCTGCCGGGAGGCACGAGTTGGCAGCTTTGGCGTCAGGAACTGGCAGGTGGGCGGGAGGTTCTCCCCACACCCAGCAACTATGCATCTTCGCCGGCCTGGTCGCCCGACGGCTCGCGCCTGGCTTTCGCCTCGCGTTCGCCGAGTTCGCTCGATTCGGATATCTTCGTGGCTCCGGCCAGTGGAGGGCGAGCGCGAAACATCACCAGCCACCCGTCGATCGACACTTCCCCCGACTGGAGCCCCAGCGGTCAACAGATCGCTTTCATCTCCGATCGCTCCGGCTCTCCTCAGGTGTGGCTGATGGACAGTGACGGGAGCAACGTGCGACGCCTGGTTCAGGAAGGCGGTCACTGCGACAGCCCCTCCTGGTCGCCCAACGGGCAGTACATTCTCTACTCCTGGCAAGCTCCCAGCCAGTGGAAACACGACATCTACATCGTCCAGGTGGCGACGGGACAGATCTTCCAGCTCACATCGGGCCGGGGGAGCAACGAAAGTCCCGGCTGGTCCCCGGACGGGCGCCATATCGTCTTTCAGAGCGATCGCAGCGGCACCAAACAGGTCTTCATCATGAACGCCAACGGCGAGAACTTAAAACAGGTGACGGCCTATGGTATAAACGGGAGTCCCGCGTGGTCGTCGTATCCCATAGGTAACTGAACGGTCTCATCCGACCATGGAGGCTAGCTTCATGCAACGTAATCTGTTTCTTTCCGCAATCTCCCTGATTCTCCTTCTGGCAGTTTTCGGAGCCGGGTGCCGCAGAGCCCAGGCTCCTCGGGTCACGCCCCCGCAGCCTCCCCGGCCCCCGGCCGCGGATACTCCCGATGTGACGGTTGCGGCGCCGACGGTCAGCCTGAGCGCCTCGCCCGGCACCATCGAGAGGGGTGAGCAGACCACGCTCAGCTGGAGAACGACCGACGCCACTTCGATCGTCATCAGCGGAGGCATCGGCAACGTCTCCGAAGCAGGATCGATCGTGGTCTCTCCCACGCAATCCACCACCTACACGGCGGTGGCCCGCGGTCCGGGAGGCGACAGTCAGGCAAGCGCCCGCGTGACGGTGGTTTCGCCGCGTCCCGTTGTGGAGGTCGCGACCGACAGCGACCTTCTGCAGCAGGCGATCGATCAAGGCCGGGTCAAACCGATCTTCTTCGCCTACGACAAGTCGGACCTCAGCCCGGAGTCGATGGACACGCTGCGCGAAAACGCCCGCATCTTCCGCATGTATCCCCGTGCCCGTTTGATCATCGAGGGACACTGCGACGAGCGGGGCACGGAAGAGTACAATCTGGCTCTGGGCGATCGGCGAGCCTTGGCGGCTCACGATTACCTGATCCAACTCGGCGTCGACGCCGCACAGATGGAGCCCATCTCCTTCGGCGAAGAGCGGCCCTTCGATCAAGACAAGACCGAAGCGGCCTACGCCAAGAACCGGCGCGCCCATTTCACGGTCCGGCGCTGATGTGCGGCGCGGCCTTGCAGCTGCGCTAAAAAGGGGTGGCGCGGCCTTTCAGGCTGCGCCCCGGACAAGAGTCCAGGCGGGATGCCGGGACCCCGTCGATTTGAACCCGATTTCAGCCTTGCACTAGAATCGCTCTGGGAGATTCCTAAATGAAGAAGTTGACGGCCTTGACTTTCATCATCCTCTTGGCGGCGGCGCCGGCCTTTTCCGGCACCAAGGAAGAGGTGATCCGGCTGCAGAGCGACGTCCTGCAATTGCAGAACCAGGTTCTCGAGCTGCAAAAGAGCTTCGACAACCGCGGAGGAAGTCTGCAGTCTCTGCTCGAACAGCTCAACGATCAGGTGGCGACGACCAATCGGGCGTTGGAGCAACTGGTGGACGTGATGCGCGGCCAGAAATCCGACATCGTCGACTCGGTTTCGGGTTTGAAGCTGGAGATTCAGGGCGTCAGCGTCAAGCTGGACGAGACCAACAATCGCTTGGTCGCGCTTCATCAGAAGGTGGAGGAACAGCAGATCAAGGCGGAATCAAGACGGATGCCGGTTCTCAACGAGCCCGGTGGACCCAAGCCCGATCAGATCTACAGCCTGGCCTACAACACCGAGAAGTTCCTGAAGGACCAGGGCGACAAGATTTCCGGCGAGAACAAGACCAAGGTGGAAGACGCGGTCAAGGAACTGCGCGAAGCCATCGAGGCGGGCGACACGGAGCGC
>JBFGHF010000534.1:0-3583 GCA_041578355.1 Acidobacteriota bacterium | reverse complement strand
TTGGACGTGGAAGAAGGACTGGATTTTGTCGAGGCGGAGATCAAGCGATTCCATGCGCGCTACGACACGGGCGATTTCCACTTGCTGAGTTGCGGTCCCGAACCGGGGCTCATCGGCGACGCGGGCGGTCCCGTCGGGGCCGTCATCTGGGGATGTCAGGAATCGAAATTTCCGGAGTGCCAGAAGATGATCCGCTCCCTGCTCCGGGCTGTCGAGCAGATCGACCTCGTTGTCGACGTCGAGGTGGAACCCGCCTGGGACAACGACGGCGAGGTCTGGACGATCGAATTCGCCAAGGAGTGCGATCTTCCCGGGCCGCCGCCCCAAAAAAAGCATCCTTGGGAACATTGAGGGGGAGGGGATCCGTAGGTTTCTCTTGGGATTACCGAAAAGCGATCCCGAACCCGATTCCGATGCCGAGTGCATCGGTCAACCACGCAACCGCATTGCTCGGCATCGGCATCGGCATCGGAATCGGGATCGGACACGGAAGGAGCAACAACCACTGAGTTTTCTAAAGGACATCGTTTTCGGCATCCGGACTCTGGCGCGCAGCCCGGGCTTCGCGGCGGCGGCCGTTCTCGCCCTGGCCCTCGGGATCGGAGCCAACACGGCGGTGTTCAGCATCGTCGAGGCGATCGTCTTTTTTCCGATTCCGGTGGACGATGCTCAGCGCGTGGTTTTCGTGTTCAGCACGAAGCTCGATGAGGGGATCGAACAGGGACCGACTTCGACCGACGACTTCCTGGACTGGAGAGAACGGAGCCGCTCCTTTGAGAACCTGGTCGCCGCCACGGGACGTTCCTACAACCTGACCGGCGATTTCCGGGCGCGTCGCCTGACAGGCTTCACCGGCACCCATGGTTTCTTCGAGATGACCGGCTGGCCTTTCGCCCTGGGGAGGCCCTTCGACTCCCGGGACGCCTCTCCGGGAGCTCCCAAGGTCGTGGTGTTGAGCCACGGCTTCTGGACCGAGCAGTTCGGGGCGAATCCGGAGGTTCTCGGTCAAACCGTTCTGCTCGACAAACAGCCGCACACCGTCATCGGAGTCACCGCCGAGGACTTCTTCTTCCCCCAGCCCGACACCCTCCTCTGGACGCCGCTGATCCTGGAAAGAGGGAAGGCCCCCCGCGACGATCGGAATTGGATCATTTTCGGTCGGCTGCGGGAGGGCGTGTCGGCGGCCGAGGCGCAGGCCGAGATGGAGTCGATTGTCCAGGGGATTGGGGAGGCCTTCCCCGCGACCCACCAGGGCTGGGGCGTGGAGGTGATCTCGGTCCGGGACAACCTGATGCGGGGCACTTCCCTCTCGCTGATCATCCTCTATTGTTCGATCACCCTGGTTCTGCTCATCGCCTGTGCCAATGTGGGGAGCCTGCTGCTGGCCCGCGCCGCCGTTCGAGGACCCGAAATGGCCCTTCGCTCCACCCTCGGCGCCGGCCGTTTCCGGCTGGTTCGACAGCTGCTGATCGAAAGCCTCGTCCAGGCGGCGGCCGGCGGGCTGCTTGGATTCCTGCTGGGAGCTTGGGGTATCGGAAAGCTGCGCCAGATGCTCCTGGTCGACGCCAACGTCGGGTTCCTGGCCCAATACATCGAGCTGAATTCCACGGTCCTGGTGCATACCGCTTTCGTCTCGGTCCTAACCGGGGTCCTCTTCGGCACGGCACCCGCACTGCAGATTTCGAAATCGAACCTGCCGACGATCCTTCAAGCCGGGGGGCGGGGCGCCCGGGGAAGTCGGCAGAGGGCCGTTCTGCGCAGCGGGCTATTGGTGGGTCAGATAGCCCTCGCTCTGGCCCTTCTGGGGAGCGCGGGAGCTTTGATTCGCACTTTTCAGCATTTCTACACCGCCGATCCCGCCTTCAACCCCGAACATCTGGTGACTTTCCGCATCTCGCTTCCCGAGGAGGATTACAGCGCGGAGCAAACACAAGAGTTCTTCCGCGAGGCCCGCGACCGATTGGCGGCCTTGCCCGGGGCCGGGTCCGCCACGGTCACCTCCAACCTGCCTCTCACCATTTTCCCGGGCACGCTCACCGCTCGGCTTCAACCCGAGGGAAGCGAAGAAGCGGACTCGACGAGCCCCAACTCGCTCCACATCGTCACCGGCCCGGGATTTTCCGAAACCCTGGAGACCTCGCTGCTGCGCGGACGGGGTCTGGAACTGACCGACCGCGGCGACTCCATTCCCGTGGCTCTCGTCACTCAAAGCCTGATGGAGCGTTTCTGGCCGCGGGAAGAGGCCCTGGGAAAACGATTCAGAATCCGCGCGGGCCCCATGGAAACCTCCTGGATCACGGTCGTGGGGGTGGTGGAGAATCTGCAAAGCCGGATGCATTCTCTGCGCAATCCCCAGCCTCCGGCGCCCACTGTTTTTCTGCCCCATTCCCAGCACTCGCGCCGCTCGCTTTTTCTGGTCATGAGGACCGAGAGCGATCCGGCCGGCCAGTTCTCTCCGGTGCGTCAAGTGATCGATGAGATGGATCCGACCCTGCCTTTGGAAGATCTCTCCACCATGGAGGACGTCATTCACCGGATCGACGCCCAAAACACTTTCTTCCTCCGCGTGGTTTCCGGCCTGGCGGTGATCGCCCTGATACTGGCGGGAGTGGGCGTCTACGGTCTCGTCTCCTACTCGGTCAATCAGCGGCGGCGCGAGATCGGAATCCGGATGGCTCTGGGGGCGCGTCCTCACAACATCGTCCTGCTGGTGGTGCGGCAGGTGGCCCTGCTCACGGTCATCGGGCTCCCCTTGGGACTCTTGATGGCCCTGGGGCTGATCCGGTTTCTGGGCAGCCAGCTCCAAGGTATCGACGCCAGCAACGCCTCCGGTGTCGGAACTTTTCTGGGAATCTGCCTGGTCCTGCTCGCCATCGCCCACCTGGCCAGCGCTCTGCCCGCCCGGCGAGCGGTCCTGCTCGATCCCGTGGAGACGTTGCGGGGGGATTAGTGGATCTGCCTGCCCGCCGTAGCTCCGTCTTCGGAGCGAAGGAGGGTGGGTCTGTGGGTCCGTGGGTCTGTGGGTTGGCGCCCCGGTGGACCGCTCAGCTTTCCCGCCGCTTGCTGACGCGCGCGGCTCAGTTCGGACCCAGCCCGGACTTGTGACCTCACTGCAGCAGCGCGTTGAAGAGCAGTTTGAACGTGCCGTGGGTCTGGGCGCGGTGCTGGGTTCGAAAGCCGATCAGCACCACGCTGCCCTCGCCGTGCTTGGCGACCACCATGGCGGCCTTGTTGGAGAGGTGTTTCTCGCCGATCAGCCAACCGCTCTGCAGGATGTCTCGCTTTGCGTAACTGACCACCCGCTCCAAGCGATCGTTGTTTCGAGAGGGAACGATCTCGAAAGCGGGACCCTGCCAGAAAAGCACCAGACCCTCCTCCGGCATTCCGTAGGCCAGCGGATGAGAGTTATCGAAACGAACCCGGAGCGTCGATCCCGGGCAGAAGAAAGTTTTGGAGTCGAGTCCTTGCAGCGGATTGCGCACGGGCAGCTTGAACTTGTCGATGGCGAATTCGCTGGCCCGGCCGAGGGTGACCAGGGTCCCGCCTTGCTTCACGAACTCTTCCAGAGCCGTCACCCCCTCGG